>NZ_JBTBFV010000007.1:0-152402 GCF_054786995.1 Mycobacterium sp. ZZG | reverse complement strand
TTCGACTTCGGTGGTGGTTGATCTTGGTGGATCTGACTGGTTAAACCCGCCGCCGCGGGTGTTCATTTCGCCTGGCAGAAATTGAACGACGGGTGGCCGGAATCGATCGCCGAGACCGCGCCCAGCGTGGGAAAACCCCCGGAAAAGCCGCGTGGAATGCGAGTTCGGCTGTGGATCTCAGCGGCGCGGGGCGGGCATCCGCACCGTGACGTTGATGCGGTTCCACGCGTTGATCGTCACGGCCATCGCGATGACCTGTCCGAGCTCCCGGTCGGAGAACACCCGCGCCGCGGCGTCGTACACCTCGTCGGGCACGCCGTGGCTGCCGAGTTCGGTGATCGCTTCGGTGAGCGCCAGCGCGGCGCTCTCCCGTTCGTCGAAGACATCGCCGGCTTCAACCCATGCGGCCAGCATGTCGAGCTGCTGTTCGCCGACGCCCCGCTTGCGCGCGTCGCGAGTGTGCATGTCGAGGCAGAACGCGCAGCGATTCAGTTGCGAGGCACGGATTTTGATCAACTCGCCGAGCTTCGGGTCGACGTCCCTGGCCGCTGCGGCGGACAGAGTCATCATGGCGTCATACAGCTCGGGCGATGCCTTGTAGATCGTGAGGCGGTCCCGGGTGGTCAGTGTCTGTGTCATGTCCTCGACGCTAAGGCCGAATGGACTACGAAGATGGTTCAATTCGGGCATGAGTTCGTGGGCCAATCGTGGCAGTCGGGATCTCCACCTGGACCTGCGCGAGGCCCTGGTCCCCGGAGCCCGAGGCGCCAGGGATGCGCTCACCACCGCCCTGCGCGACGCGGCCCGCTCGGGCCGATTGGCACCGGCCACGAGGCTGCCGCCGTCGCGGGCTTTGGCCGCCGACCTGGGCCTGTCGCGCAACACCGTCGCCGAGGCCTACGCCGACCTGGTCGCCGAGGGGTGGCTGGCCTCACGCCAGGGGGCGGGGACGTGGGTCATCGACCACACCCACACCCCCGCGGCGCCGCCGACCCGGCCCCGCGGCGCACGGGTGGCCCCGACGCACAACCTGATGCCCGGTTCGCCTGACGTCGCGCAGTTTCCCCGCAGCCAGTGGCTGGCCAGCACGCGCCGGGCGCTGACCGCCGCCCCGTCCGAGGCCCTACGCATGGGAGACCCGCGCGGCAGGCCCGAATTACGTTCGGCGCTGGCCGAATACCTCACCCGTGCCCGCGGGGTGCGCACCACCGCGGAGTCCATCGTGATCTGCGCGGGCGTCCGCCACGGTGTGGAACTGCTGGTCCGCGTGCTGGGCGGCCCGCTCGCGGTCGAGGGCTACGGCCTGCACCTGTTCCGGGACGCCATCGAGGCCGCCGGCGCCGCCACGGTCCCCATCGGCGTCGACGAAAAGGGCGCTGTTGTGGGGGAACTCGACGCTCTCAGGGTCCCCGCGGTGCTGCTGACCCCCGCCCACCACAATCCGCTGGGAATGTCGCTGCACGCCACCCGGCGCACCTCCGTCGTCGAATGGGCGCAGCGCACAGGGGGATTCGTCCTCGACGACGACTACGACGGCGAGTTCCGCTACGACCGGCAGCCCGTCGGAGCGCTGCAGGCGTTGCGCCCCGACCGGGTGGCTTACCTCGGATCGACGAGCAAAAGCCTGTCCCAGGCCCTGCGGCTGGGATGGATGGCGTTGCCCGACGGACTCGTCGACGCCACGGTGGCCGCCGCGGGCGGCCAGCAGTTCTACGTCGACGCGATCAACCAGCTGACCCTCGCCGACTTCATCGCGCGGGGCTGCTACGACCGGCACATCCGGCGCATGCGGATGCGCTACCGGCGCCGCCGTGACGCGCTGGTCTCGGCTCTGGCACCGTTGCACGTCGAGGTCGGCGGACTGGCCGCCGGAGTGAATCTGCTCGTGACGCTGCCAGACGGCGCCGAGCCGGAAGTTCTCCGCCGCGCCGGTGATGCGGGTATCGCGGTGTCGGGGCTGTCGCTCATGCGCCATCCGCTGGCCGGGCCCGGGTTGCGGGAACGCGACGGGTTGGTCGTCGGCTTCGCCGCCCCGGCCGATTATGCGTTTCCGGCGGCGGTCGAGGCGCTGTGCGAGGTGCTGCGCGCCGCCGGGCTGTAGCCCGCACGCGTCGAGATTGCGCGCAGCGCGGAAACTCCGGGAGAACGGCCGCGTGGAATGCGAGTTCGCCGGGTGGTCGTAAGCTGCCCGGGTGGCCGAGCCCCCGATGTCACCTCAGCTGAGCCTGAAGACGCAGATCTGGCGATTTCTCGTGACCGGCGGGTTGTCGGCGGTCGTGGACTTCGGCCTGTACGTGGCGCTTCTGGCCGCCGGGCTGCACGTGAACATCGCCAAGACCCTCAGTTTCATCGCAGGCACCACCACCGCGTACCTGATCAACCGGCGCTGGACGTTCCAGGCGCCGCCCAGCAAGGCCCGGTTCATCGCGGTGTGCGTGCTCTACGCCCTCACCTACGCCGTGCAGGTCGGCATCAACTACGTCTTCTACATGGAGTTCGAGGATCAGCCCTGGCGGGTTCCGGTCGCGTTCGTCATCGCCCAGGGCACGGCGACGGTGATCAACTTCATCGTGCAGCGCGCCGTGATCTTCCGGTTGGCAGGGGCCTAGCGACCGGGGAAACCCTCGCGCTGCGCGGACCATCGCGGCCGTCGCGGTACCCTCTGTGACGATGTTGAGCACGGAGTTTCCGACCACCGCCAAGCGGTTGACCGGCTGGGGCCGCACCGCCCCGTCGGTGGCCCAGGTGCTGTCGACACCGGATCCCGAGGTGATCGCCAAGGCCGTCGCGCGCGCCGCCGAGCACCCCGGCAGGGGCGTGCTGGCCCGCGGGCTGGGCCGGTCCTACGGCGACAACGCCCAGAACGGCGGCGGGCTCGTCATCGACATGAACGCGCTCAACCGGATCCACTCCATGGATGCCGACAGCCACCTCGTCGACGTGGACGCCGGGGTGAACCTCGACCAGTTGATGCGCGCCGCGCTGCCGCTCGGGCTGTGGGTACCGGTGCTGCCCGGCACCCGGCAGGTCACCGTCGGCGGCGCCATCGCCTGCGACATCCACGGCAAGAACCACCACAGCGCCGGCAGCTTCGGCAACCACGTGCGCTCGATGGACCTGCTGACCGCCGACGGTCAGGTCCGCACCGTGACCCCGGACGGGCCGCACGCCGATGTGTTCTGGGCCACGGTCGGCGGCAACGGGCTGACCGGAATCATCCTGCGCGCCACCATCGCGATGACGCCCACCGAGACGGCCTACTTCATCGCCGACGGCGACGTCACCCACAGCCTCGACGAGACCATCGCGTTCCACAGCGACGGCACCGAGGCCAACTACACCTACTCCAGCGCATGGTTCGACGCGATCAGCCCGCCGCCGAAGCTGGGCCGCGCCGCGATCTCGCGCGGATCCCTGGCCACCCTCGACCAGCTGCCGAAAAAACTGCAGAAGAACCCGCTGAAGTTCGATGCGCCGCAACTGCTGACGCTTCCCGACCTGTTTCCCAACGGGCTGGCCAACAAGTACACGTTCGTGCCGATCGGTGAACTCTGGTACCGCAAGTCGGGCACCTACCGGGGCAAGGTGCAGAACCTGACGCAGTTCTACCACCCGCTCGACATGTTCGGAGAGTGGAACCGGGCTTACGGCCCTTCGGGTTTCGCGCAGTACCAGTTCGTGGTACCCACCGACGCCGTCGAGGAGTTCAAGGCGATCCTGGTAGACATCCAGCGCTCCGGGTTCCACTCGTTCCTCAACGTGTTCAAGCTCTTCGGCCCGGGAAACCAAGCGCCGCTGAGTTTCCCGATTCCCGGCTGGAACGTGTGCGTCGACTTCCCGATCACCGCCGGCCTCAACGAGTTCCTCAACGGGCTCGACCGGCGGGTGCTCGAGTTCGGCGGCCGGCTCTATACCGCCAAGGACTCTCGCACCACCGCCGCGATTTTCCACGCCATGTATTCCCGCATCGACGAGTGGATCGCCTTGCGCCGCAAGGTCGATCCCGACGGGGTGTTCGCCTCCGACATGGCCCGACGACTGGAGCTCCTCTAGATGGTTTTCGATGCGACCGGCAACCCGCAGACGATCCTGCTTCTGGGTGGCACGTCCGAGATCGCCCTGGCGATCGGCGAGCGGTATCTGCGCAACGCCCCGGCCCGGGTGATCCTGGCCGACCTGCCCGGCCACCCGCGCAGGGACGTCGCCATCGCAGCGCTGCGGGCCGCGGGTGCCAGGGCCGTCGACTGGATCGACTTCGACGCGCTGGACACCGACAGCCACCCCGCGGTGATCGACGCCGCCTTCGCCGACGGTGATGTCGATGTCGCCGTCGTCGCGTTCGGCCTGCTCGGTGACGCCGAGGAGCTCTGGCAGAACCAGCGCAAGGCCGTGCAGATCGCCGGGATCAACTACACCGCCGCGGTATCGGTCGGGGTGCTGCTCGGCGAGAAGATGCGCGCACAGGGGTCCGGACGCATCATCGCGATGAGCTCGGCGGCCGGGGAACGCGTCCGCCGCTCCAACTTCGTGTACGGCTCCACCAAGGCCGGCCTGGACGGGTTCTACCTCGGTCTCGGAGAGGCGTTGCGCGAGTACGGAGTCCGCGTCCTGGTGATCCGGCCTGGGCAGGTGCGCACGACGACGACGATCGAGCACTGGAAGGCCACCGGCGCCAAGGAGGCCCCCTTCACCGTCGACAAAGAGGACGTGGCCGAGCTGGCGGTCACGGCGTCGAACAGGGGCAAGGATCTGATCTGGGCGCCCGGGGTGTTCCGCTACGTGATGATGGTGCTGCGCCACATCCCGCGCCCGGTCTTCCGCAAGCTTCCCCTCTGATCCGGTGGCCAGGAGCGAAGCGACCCCGGATACGAACGCAGGTGTCCTCTCGGCCGCGCCGATGAGAACGGCCGCCCAGATGGTGATCGCCACCGGCGTCGCCGTCGTGGTCGCGGTCGCGAGTCTGGTCGCCATCGCGCGTGTGGAATGGCCCGCCTACAACTCGTCGAACCAGCTGCACGCGCTCACCACCGTCGGGCAGGTCGGCTGCCTGGTCGGCCTGTTCGCCGCCGGGCTGCTGTGGCGCCGCGGCCGGCACACCGTGGCCCGGCTCGCCGCGGTGGTGTTCCTAGCCGCGTTCTCGGTGGTGACCTTGGCCATGCCACTGGGCGCCACCAGGCTGTACCTGTTCGGCATCAGCGTCGACCAGCAGTTCCGCACCGAGTATCTGACCCGCTTCGCCGACCAGGCGGCACTGAACGACATGACCTACATCGGGCTGCCGCCGTTTTACCCGCCCGGCTGGTTCTGGCTCGGCGGCCGGCTGGCGGCGCTGACCGGGACGCCGGCGTGGGAGATGTTCAAACCCTGGTCGATCATCTCGATCACCGTCGCGATCGTGCTCGCGCTGGTGCTGTGGGCGGCGATGGTGCGGTTCGAGTACGCGCTCGTCGTCTCCACCGCGACGGCCGCGGCGGCACTGGCCTATTCACCGGCCGAGCCCTACGCCGCGATCGTCGCGGTGCTGCTGCCACCGGTGTTCGTGCTGGCCTGGTCCGGTCTGAGAGGCCGGACACGCAACGGGGGTTGGGCCGCCGTCGTCGGAACCGGAATCTTCCTGGGCGTGACCGGGCTGTTCTACACGCTGCTGCTGGCCTACGCGGCGTTCACGCTGACGGTGATGGCGGTGCTGTTGGCCGTCACTCGCCGGCACTGGGATCCGCTGCTGCGACTGCTCGTGATCGCGGTGATCTCCGGTCTGATCGCGCTCATCGGCTGGGGCCCCTACCTTCTGGCGGCCGCCCGCGGCACCCCGGCCGAGACCGGCACCGCGCAGCACTACCTGCCCAAGGACGGCGCCGAGCTGTCCTTCCCGATGCTGCAGTTCACCCTGCTGGGTGCGCTGTGCCTGCTCGGCACGGTGTGGCTGGTGATCCGCGCGCGGACCTCGACTCGGGGAGGTGCGCTGGCCATCGCCGTGCTGACCGTCTACGCCTGGTCTCTGCTGTCGATGCTGACCACCCTGCTGGGCACCACGCTGCTGTCGTTCCGGCTGCAGCCGGCACTGACGATCCTGCTGGCCGCCGCCGGGGCGTTCGGGTTCCTGGAGATGACCCGCGCCGCGGCGGCCCGGGTCCGGCCGGGCAACGCGTCCAGGGTGGTGGCCGTCGCCACCGCCGTCGGCGCCCTCGGCGCGGTGACATTCAGCCAGGACATCCCCGACGTGCTGCGCCCTGACATCGTCGTCGCCTACACCGACTCCGACGGCTACGGCGAGCGTGCCGATCGCCGTCCGCCCGGCGCCGAGCAGTACTACCGGGAGGTCGACGCCCGCATCCTGGAGGTGACCGGCAGGCCCCGCAACGAGACCGTGGTGCTGACCGCCGACTACAGCTTCCTGTCCTACTACCCCTACTACGGCTTCCAGGCGTTGACGTCGCACTACGCCAACCCGCTGGCGCAGTTCGACCAGCGCGCCGGCGCGATCGAGGGCTGGAGGATGCTGACCGACGCCGACCAGTTCGTCGACGCGCTCGACAGCATGCCGTGGGAACCGCCGTCGGTGTTTCTGATGCGCCGCGGCGCCAACGACACCTACACGCTGCGGCTGGCCGAGGACGTCTACCCCAACCAGCCGAACGTGCGGCGCTATCACGTCGCCCTCGACGACGCGCTGTTCGACGATCCGCGCTTCGACGTGTCCACCGTCGGGCCGTTTGTGCTGGCCATCCGCAAGCCCTCTACGATCTAGCCCCGTGGTGCCACAGCCATTTCGGTCGGCAGAGCCGACGCAGCAGGCGCCGGTACGTAACCACCGCACCGCGCGCCTCGTTGCGATCGTGGCGGGCCTGCTGGGCACGCTGCTCGCCGTCGTCACCCCGCTGCTTCCGGTCAACCAGACCATCGCGCAGCTCAACTGGCCGCAGAACGGCGTGGTGCAGAGCGTCAACGCCCCGCTGATCGGCTACGTCGCCACCGACTTGGAGATCACCGTCCCGTGCAGCGCCGCGGCGGGGCTGGACCGACCCGGCCGCAACGTGCTGCTGTCCACGGTTCCCAAGCAGGCGCCCAACGCCGTTGACCGCGGTCTGCTCATCGAGCGCGTCAACAACGACCTCCTCGTCATCGTCCGCAACACGCCCGTGGTCAGCGCGCCGTTGGACCAGGTGCTCAGCCCAGACTGTCAGGAGCTGCGTTTCACCGCGCACGCCGACAAGGTCACCGGGGAGTTCGTAGGCCTGCAGGCCGAACCCGACCCGGCCGCCCCGGCCGAGCCCGCCCAACCACTGCGCGGCGAGCGCGGCGGCTATGACTTCCGTCCGCAGATCGTCGGCGTGTTCACCGACCTGTCCGGTCCCGCCCCGCCCGGCCTGCAGTTCTCCGCGACCGTCGACACCCGCTACAGCACCTCACCGACGCTGCTGAAGCTGCTCGCGATGATCATCGGGGTGGCGATGACCGTGGTGTCCCTGGGCGCGTTGCACGTGCTCGACAGCGCCGACGGCCGCAGGCACAAGCGGTTCCTGCCGCCGCGCTGGTGGTCGATGTCCCCGCTGGACGGGTTGGTCGCGGCCGTGTTGGTGTGGTGGCATTTCGTCGGCGCCAACACCGCCGACGACGGCTACATCCTGACGATGGCCCGCGTCTCAGAGGACGCCGGCTACATGGCCAACTACTACCGGTGGTTCGGCACCCCCGAGGCGCCGTTCGGCTGGTACTACGACCTGCTCGCGCTGTGGGCGCATGTGTCCACCGCCAGCGTGTGGATGCGGTTGCCGACCCTGCTGATCGCGCTGGCGTGCTGGTGGGTGATCAGCCGTGAGGTCATCCCCCGACTCGGTTCGGCGGCCAAGCACAGCCGCGCCGCCGCGTGGACGGCCGCAGGCCTGTTCCTGGCGTTCTGGCTGCCGCTGAACAACGGCCTGCGCCCGGAGCCGATCATCGCGCTCGGGATTCTGCTGACCTGGTGCTCGGTCGAGCGGGGCGTGGCGACCAGCCGACTGCTGCCGGTGGCCGTCGCGATCATCATCGGCGCGCTGACCCTGTTCTCCGGCCCCACCGGCATCGCCGCGGTCGGCGCGCTTCTGGTCGCCATCGGTCCGCTGAAAACCATTGTGGCCGCGCATGTCTCGCGCTTCGGCTACTGGGCGCTGCTGGCCCCGATCGCGGCGGCCGGCTCGGTCACGATCTTCTTGATCTTCCGTGACCAGACCCTGGCCTCCGAACTTCAGGCCAGCAGCTTCAAGTCGGCTGTCGGCCCGAGCCTGGCCTGGTTCGACGAGCACATCCGCTACTCGCGGTTGTTCACCACCAGCCCCGACGGCTCGGTGGCGCGCCGCTTCGCGGTGCTCACGCTGCTGCTGGCGCTGGTGGTCGCCGTCGCGATGACGTTGCGCAAGGGCCGGATCCCGGGCACCGCGGCCGGGCCGAGCCGTCGCATCATCGGCATCACCGTGATCTCGTTCCTGGCCATGATGTTCACTCCCACCAAGTGGACCCACCACTTCGGGGTGTTCGCCGGGCTGGCCGGTTCGCTCGGAGCGCTGGCCGCGGTGGCGATCTCGGCCGCCGCGATGCGCTCGCCGCGCAACCGCGCGATCTTCACCGCCGCGGTGCTGTTCCTGACCGCACTGTCGTTCGCGACCGTCAACGGCTGGTGGTACGTCTCCAACTTCGGGGTGCCCTGGTCGAATGCGTTCCCGGAGTGGAAGTTCGGCTTCACCACGATTCTGCTGGGGCTGTCCGTGCTGGCACTGCTGGTCGCTGCCTGGCTGCACTTCTCGGGTCGCGACGTGCCACCTTCCGGCGCAACCCCGCCGCGCTGGAAGCGAATCGCCCAGGCGCCGTTGGCGATCGCCACCTGGGCGCTGGTCACCTTCGAGGTGATCTCTCTGACGGTGGCGATGCTGGGCCAGTACCCGGCGTGGACCGTGGGCCGATCCAACCTGCAGGCGCTGACAGGCAAGACCTGCGGCATGGCCGAGGACGTCCTGGTCGAAGAGGACGTCAACACCGGTTTGCTCGCGCCCATCGGCGTCCCGGTCGGCGACGCACTCGGCGAGGTGACCTCGGAGGGCTTCAGCCCCAACGGTGTTCCATCCGACCTGTCCGCCGACCCGGTCATGGAACAGCCCGGGGCGACCAACTTCGCCGACACCGACAACACCAGCGGCGACACCGGCAGCGAAGCCGGCACCGAGGGCGGCACCACCGCCGCCGCAGGCGTCAACGGCTCGCGCGCCCGGCTGCCGTTCGGTCTCGACCCCGCCCGCACCCCGGTGCTCGGCAGCTGGCGCAGCGGCACGCAGCAGCCCGCGTTCCTGCGCTCGGCCTGGTACCAGCTGCCGACCGGTTGGAGCGACCGGGACCGCTCCGACTCGCTGCTGGTGGTGGCCGCCGCGGGACGCTTTGACTCCGGCGAGGTCGTGGTGCAGTGGGCCGGCCCGGACGGCGAGCCCGGTGGCAGCATCGAGTTCGGCGACGTCGGGGCCGCCCCGGCTTGGCGCAACCTGCGCGCGCCACTGTCGGCGATCCCGGCCGAGGCCACCCAGATCCGGTTGGTGGCCAGTGACGACGACCTCAGCCCCGAGCACTGGATCGCGATCACCCCCCCGCGTATCCCGGAGCTGCGCACCCTGCAGGACGTGGTCGGCTCAAGCGACCCGGTGATGCTCGACTGGCTGGTGGGCCTGGCGTTCCCGTGCCAGCGCCCGTTCGGGCACCGCAACGGCGTCATCGAGGTCCCGAAGTGGCGGATCCTGCCCGACCGGTTCGGCGCCGAGGCCAACTCGCCGGTGATGGACTACCTCGGCGGTGGCCCGCTAGGCATCATCGAGCTGCTGGTGCGCCCGGTGACGGTCCCGACCTATCTGAAGTACGACTGGTTCCGCGACTGGGGCGCGCTGCAGCGACTGCTGCCTTTCTACCCGGACGCCGAGCCGGCCCGGCTTGACCTCGGGACAACCGAGCGCAGCGGGCTGTGGAGCCCGGCGCCGCTGCGTTTGAGCTGACGACTCGGCCGCCCCCCGGGCACGCCGACGTTCCGTGCACAAGAACTTCGCTACCATCGAGCCTCGTGCCTGCCCCGTCCGCCCGCGTCGTCGCCGTTCTTACGGGGCTTCTCGGAATGCTCCTGTGCGGGCTCACTCCGCTGCTGCCGGTGCAGCAGTCCACGGCGACGATCCTGTGGCCGCAGGCCGTCGACGCGGACGGCTTCGTCCGCGACGTCACCGCGCCCCTGGTGTCCGGCGCGCCGCGCGCACTGGAGGTCACCATCCCGTGCGCGGCGGTCGCGACCCTGCCCGAGGACGACGGCGTGGTGTTCTCCACGAACCCCGCCGGCGGCATCGACGCCGGCCGCAACGGGCTGTTCGTGCGCGCCAATCCCGACGTCGTCTACGTCGCCTTCCGCGACACCGTCGCCGCGGTCGCCCCGCGTGAGGCGGTGGACTCCGGCGCCTGCAGCGAGCTGCGCATCTGGGCGGACGTGGGTGCCGTCGGCGCCGATTTCGTCGGGATCCCGGGTGCGACGGGCACCCTGGCGCCGGACAAGCGACCCCAGGTCTCCGGCGTGTTCACCGACCTGGAAACGGGCCCGGATTCCGGCATCCGTGCCCGCATCGACGTCGACACCCGCTTCATCAGCACCCCGACGACTCTCAAGCTCGCCGTGATGGTGCTCGGGGTGCTGTGCGTGATCGCGTCGATCGTCGCGCTCGCGGTGCTGGACCGGACGTCGGGCCGGCGGATCCCGCGCGGGCTCGGCCGGCGCCGCCGCGCCGGGCTGTGGACCTGGCTCACCGACGCGGCCGTGATCGGCAGCCTGCTGATCTGGCACGTCGTGGGCGCACTGTCCTCCGATGACGGCTACAACACCACCATCGCCCGGGTGTCCGGGGAGGCCGGCTACATCACCAACTACTACCGGTACTTCGGCGCCTCGGAAGCCCCGTTCGACTGGTACCAGAGCGTGCTGGCCCAGCTGGCGTCGATCAGCACCGCCGGCGTGTGGTTACGGCTGCCGGCCACCGCCGCGGCGATCGGCACCTGGCTGATCGTCAGCCGCTGCGTGCTGCCGCGGCTCGGCCACCGGCTGGCCGCCAATCGGGTGGCGGTGCTCACCGCCGGCGCGGTGTTCCTGGCCGCGTGGCTGCCGTTCAACAACGGGTTGCGTCCCGAGCCGCTGATCGCGTTCGGCGTGGTCGCGATCTGGATGCTGACCGAGACGACGCTGGCGACGCGCCGGCTGTGGCCCTACGCGCTGGCGATCGTGGTCGCGGTGTTCTCGGTGACACTGGCCCCGCAAGGCCTGGTCGCGCTCGCGCCGCTGCTGGTCGGGGCCCGCGGGGTCACGCGCATCGTCGCCGCCCGACGCCCGGTCGACGGTCTGGCGGCCCAGCTGGCGCCGCTGGCCGGCGCTGCCTCGCTGATCTTCGTCGTCGTGTTCCGGGATCAGACCCTGGCCACCGTCGCCGAATCGGTGCGCATCAAGTACGTCGTCGGTCCCACACTGCCCTGGTACCAGGAGTTTCTGCGCTACTACTTCCTCACCGTCGAGGAAAGCGTCGACGGGTCGCTGACGCGCCGCTTCTCGGTACTGATCCTGCTGCTGTGCGTGGTCGGCCTGTTCGTGGTGCTGCTGCGGCGCGGCAGCCTGCCCGGCGCGGTCAACGCCCCGGTGTGGCGGCTGACCGGCACCACCGCGATCGGCCTGCTGCTGCTGACGCTGACGCCGACGAAGTGGGCGGTGCAGTTCGGTGTGTTCGCCGGTCTGGCCGGCGCGCTCGGCGCGGTCACCGCGTTCGCGTTGGCCCGGGTCGGCCTGCACAGCCGCCGCAATCTGGCGCTGTACGTGACCGCGCTGCTGTTCGTGCTGGCATGGGCGACCTCCGGGATCAACGGCTGGTTCTATGTCGGCAACTACGGGGTGCCGTGGTTCGACAAGCAGCCGGTGATCGTCGGCTACCCGGTGACGACGATCTTTCTGGTGCTGGCCATCGCCGGCGGACTGCTGGCGGCCTGGCTGCACTTCCGGATCGACTACGCCGGGCACACCCAGGTCGCCGACACCGGCCGCAACCGGGCGCTGGCGTCGTCGCCGCTGCTGGTGGTCGCGGTGATCATGGTGATCCTCGAATTGGGCTCGATGGTCAAGGCCACCGTGGGCCGCTATCCCGTCTACACCACCGGAGCGGCCAACATCTCGGCGTTGCGGTCGGGCCTGAGCGACGCCTCCTGCGCCATGGCCGACGACGTCCTGGTCGAGGCCGACACGAACGCGGGCATGCTCGAGCCGGTGCCGGGCCAGCGGTTCGGCGAGTACGGCCCGCTCGGCGGCGAGGACCCGGTGGCCTTCACCCCCAACGGCGTCAGCGACACTCTCGAGCCGGCCGAACCTGTCGCGGCCAACCCCGGCACGGTCAACTCGGACGGTCCCGTCGACAAACCCAACATCGGGGTGGGCTACGCGGCCGGCACCGGAGGCGGCTACGGGCCCGAGGGCGTCAACGGATCCCGGGTGTTCCTGCCGTTCGGGCTCGACCCGGCCACCACCCCGGTCATGGGCAGTTTCGCCGAGCCCGGCTCAGATCAGGCCGGGGTGGCGGCGAAGGCCACCTCGGCGTGGTACCAGCTGCCGCCCCGTACGCCGGACCGGCCGCTGGTGAGCGTCGCCGCGGCGGGCGCGATCTGGTACTACAACGAGGACGGCTCGTTCAACTACGGGCAGTCGCTGAAGCTCCAGTGGGGCGTGCACCGGCCCGACGGCTCCTACCAGGAGCTCGGCGAGGTGCAGCCGATCGACATCTTCGTCCAGAAGGCGTGGCGCAACCTGCGGTTCCCGCTGGAGTGGGCGCCGCCGGAGGCCAACGTGGCCCGCATCGTCGCCGACGACCCGAACCTGTCCGAGGACCAGTGGTTCGCGTTCACCCCGCCGCGGGTGCCGGTGCTGCAGACCGCGCAGGAGTTCCTGGGCCGCGACACCCCGGTGCTGATGGACATCGCCACCGCAGCGCACTTCCCGTGCCAGCGGCCGTTCGCCGAACGCCTCGGGGTCGCCGAACTGCCCGAGTACCGGATCATGCCCAACTTCAAGCAGATCATCGTGTCGTCCAACCAGTGGCAGGCCGCGCAGGACGGCGGTCCGTTCCTGTTCATCCAGGCGCTGCTGCGCACCGAAGCCATTCCGACCTACCTGCGTGGGGACTGGTATCGGGACTGGGGTTCGCTGGAGCGCTACCTGCGGGTGGTGCCGTCCGACGAGGCGCCCGACGCCGTGATCGAGGAGGGGTCGACGCGAGTGTTCGGCTGGAACCGTGGCGGACCGATCAGGGCGCTCCCGTGAGAGAGCCTGCGAACGAACCGACGATGAAGAACGATGTGAGGATCGCCCGCTGGGTCGCGACGATCGCCGGGCTGCTCGGCTTCGTGCTGGCCGTCTCGATCCCGCTGCTGCCGGTCACCCAGACCACCGCGACGCTGAACTGGCCACAGCAGGGGCAGCTCAGTAACGTCACCGCGCCGCTGATCTCGCAGGCGCCGGTCAGCCTGACCGCGACCGTGCCGTGCGACGTCATCCGCGACATGCCCGCCGACGGCGGTCTGGTGTTCGGCACCGCGCCCGCCGAGGGCCGCGACGCGGCGCTGAACGCGATGCTGGTCAGCGTCAGTGAGTCGCGGGTCGACGTGATCGTGCGCAACGTCGTGGTCGCCAGCGTGGACCGGGACCGGGTGACGGGATCGCCGGGCTGCTCGACGATCGAGATCACCTCGAACCTGGACGGCACCTACGCCGACTTCGTCGGGCTGACCCAGGTCTCCGGTGCCGACGCGGGCCAACCCCAGCGCACCGGCTACCCCGACCCCAACCTGCGTCCGGCGATCGTGGGCGTGTTCACCGACCTGACCGGTCCGGCGCCGCCGGGCCTGTCAGTCTCGGCCACCATCGACACCCGGTTCACCACGGAGCCGACCCCCGTGAAGCTCGCCGCGATCGTGCTGGCCATCGCCTGCACCGTGCTCGCGCTGCTGGCACTGTGGCGGCTGGACCGGCTCGACGGGCGCCGCATGCACCGCCTCATCCCGACGCGCTGGCGCACCGTCACCGCCGTGGACGGCGTCGTCGTCGGCGGCTTCGCGATCTGGTACGTGATCGGCGCGAACTCGTCGGACGACGGCTACATCCTGCAGATGGCCCGCGTCGCCGAACACGCCGGCTACATGTCGAACTACTTCCGCTGGTTCGGCAGCCCGGAGGACCCGTTCGGCTGGTACTACAACCTGCTGGCGTTGATGACGCAGGTGAGCACCGCCAGCATCTGGATTCGGCTGCCGGACCTGATCTGCGCGCTGGTGTGCTGGCTGCTGCTGTCGCGTGAGGTGCTGCCGCGCCTGGGGCCGGCGGTGTCGAGCAGCCGGGCCGCGCTGTGGGCCGCCGGGCTGGTGCTGATGGCGGCCTGGATGCCGTTCAACAACGGCCTGCGCCCCGAGGGGCAGATCGCCACCGGCGCGCTGATCACCTATGTGCTGATCGAACGTGCCGTGACGTCAGGCCGGCTCACCCCGGCCGCGCTGGCCATCACCTCCGCCGCGTTCACCCTCGGCATCCAGCCCACCGGGCTGATCGCGGTGGCCGCGCTGGTCGCCGGCGGGCGCCCGATCCTGCGCATCCTGATGCGGCGCCGCCAGAGCGTCGGGCTGTGGCCGCTGCTGGCGCCGCTGCTGGCGGCCGGCACGGTGGTGCTGGCGGTGGTGTTCGCCGACCAGACACTGGCGACGGTGCTGGAAGCCACCAAGATCCGCACCGCGATCGGGCCGAGCCAGGAGTGGTACACCGAGAACCTGCGCTACTACTACCTGATCCTGCCGACCGTCGACGGCGCGATCGCGCGCCGGGTGGCCTTCCTGTTCACCGCACTGTGCCTGTTCACGTCCCTGTTCATCATGTTGCGCCGCAAGCGGGTTCCCGGTGTCGCGCGCGGACCGGCCTGGCGGTTGATGGGCGTCATCTTCGCCACCATCTTCTTCCTGATGTTCACCCCCACCAAGTGGATCCACCACTTCGGGTTGTTCGCCGCGGTGGGGGGCGCGATGGCCGCGCTGGCGACAGTGCTGGTGTCGCCGGTGGTACTGCGCTCGGCGCGCAACCGGATGGCGTTCCTGGCCGGTGTGCTGTTCATCCTGGCGCTGTGCTTCGCGTCCACCAACGGCTGGTGGTATGTGTCGAATTTCGGTGTGCCGTACAATACTTCGGTGCCGCAGCTGGGCGGGGTGACGGCCAGCACGGTGTTCTTCGTGCTGTTCGGCGTCGCGGCGCTGTGGGCGTTCTGGCTGCACGTCGGCAACAGGCAGGAGTCGCGGGTGATCGACGCGCTCACCGCGGCGCCGATCCCGGTCGCCGCCGGCTTCATGGTGGTGTTCATGGTGGCCTCGCTGGCGACCGGCGTGGTACGGCAGTACCCGACCTACTCCAACGGCTGGGCCAACATCCGCGCGTTCGCCGGGGGTTGCGGACTGGCCGACGACGTGCTGGTCGAGCCGGACTCCAACGACGGCTTCCTGCAACCGATCCCGGGCCGATACGGCCCGCTGGGCCCGCTCGGCGGCACCGACCCGGCAGGCTTCTCCCCCAACGGTGTCCCGGACCGGATCATCGCCGAGGCGATCCGGCTGAACAACCCGCAGCCGGGCACCGACTACGACTGGAACCGGCCCATCGAGCTGTCCCGGCCCGGTGTCAACGGCTCCAGGGTGCCGCTGCCGTACGGTCTGGACCCGGCACGGGTTCCGGTCGCCGGCACGTATTCGACCGGGCCGCAACAGGAAAGCCGCCTCGCGTCGGCGTGGTATGCGCTTCCGCCGGCCGACGACGCGCACCCGCTGGTGGTGATCACCGCCGCCGGAACGATCTCGGGCACCAGCGTCGCGAACGCGTTCACCTCCGGTCAGACCGTCGACCTGGAATACGCCACCGCCGGGCCCGACGGGGTACCGGTGCCTGCCGGACGGGTCAGCCCGTACGACATCGGTCCGACCCCGTCGTGGCGCAATCTGCGCTACCCGCGGGCCCAGATCCCGGCCGACGCCGTCGCGGTCCGGGTCGTCGCCGAGGATCTGTCGCTGGGCCAGGGCGACTGGGTGGCGGTGACACCGCCACGGGTGCCCGAGGTCCGCTCGGTGCAGGAGTACATCGGTTCCGAGCAACCGGTGCTGATGGACTGGGCGGTCGGGCTGGCGTTCCCGTGCCAGCAGCCGATGCTGCACGCCAACGGCGTCACCGAGATCCCCAGGTTCCGCATCTCGCCGGACTACTCCGCGAAGCTGCAGAGCACCGACACCTGGCAGGACGGCATCAACGGCGGTCTGCTCGGCATCACCGACCTGTTGCTGCGCGCGTCGGTGATGTCGACGTACCTGTCGAACGACTGGGGCCAGGACTGGGGTTCGCTGCGCCGGTTCGACACCATCGTCGACGCCGAGCCCGCCGCGATCGACCTGGGATCGTCCACGCACTCCGGATTGTGGTCGCCGGGACCGATGCGCTTCCAACCCTGACCTCGCCGAAATCGCATTCCACGCGGCGAAAGTCGCGAGAAGTCAACGTGGAATGCGATTTCGGCGGGGACGGTCAGCTGTCGTTGGCAGTCGGGTCGCTGTTCTCCTGCAGAATGTCGTCGTGGCAGTCCACCTGACTCTTGCCGGTCTGCTGCATGCACACCAGCACCGGGGTGTCTGGATTCGACTCTCCCGGACCGGCCACCGACGTCGCTGTGGGATGCGGGATCTCACCGGGATACAGCGACCAGAGCGGTGCCCCCGATGACGCCAGCCGGGCACAGTAGGCCGGCTCGCCGCCCTCGGTGACACCGGCGGCGCCGAGCGTCGCGCAGTCCGCCCCTACCACGATCACCGGCAGCGTGACACCCGACGGGGCGCTCCGCGGCGCGCCGGCCGACGTCGTGGGCCCGGCCTCGCCGCGGCCTTCCTGTCGCTCGTACTGGGCCAGGAACACCACCGCGGCAACCGCGAGCAGCACGAGCAGCAGCCCCGCACCGGCCAGCAGGTATCGCCGCCGTGAGTTCGGCGCCGCGCCGGGTCTGGCGTGGCGCGGTCCGGCCGTGGCCGCGGCGAGCATCGTCGCGTCCGGGTCGAGCGCCACCCCCGGGGGCGCCCGCCGCGCTGCGGCCGGCCAGCGCGCGGGCGAAGTCCACGCAGCGATCGAACCGGTCTGCCGGCGACTTGGCCAGCGCCTTGTCGAAAGCCGTTCCGAGGGATGACAATTCGGGACGGTGCACCGAGATCGGCGGAGGCTGCGCGGTCAGGTGCGCGCTGATGACGACCGCGGGGTTGGTGTGCCGGAACGGCGGCGTCCCGGTCAGCAGTTGATATGCGGTGGCCGCCAGCGCGTACTGGTCGGCGCGGCCGTCGATGCCGGTGTCGGCGGTCAGCTGCTCGGGCGCCGAATAGGCCACCGTGCCGACGGTCATGTTCGTTCCGGTGAGGTTGCTGGCCTCACCGACGCGGCGCGCGATCCCGAAATCGGCGAGCATGATGCGTTCCCGCTCCGTCTCCGGGTCGGCGATCAGGATGTTGGCCGGTTTCACGTCACGGTGCAGCAGGCCGCGCTGGTGCGCGTAGTCGAGCGCCTCCCCGACCGCGGTGACGATCCGGATGACCAGATCGGGTGGCATCCCGTCGGGATAGCGGTCGGCCAGCAGGGCGGCGGTGTCAGTCCCCTCCACGTGGTCCATCGAGATCCACAGCCGGCCGTCGAAGTCGCCGCGGTCGTGTACGGCCACGATATGCGGATGCCACAGCGTGGCCGCGATGTCGGCCTCGCGGTCAAACCGCTGCCGGTACTCGTCGTCGGTGCTCACCGATGCCGACAGCACCTTCAGCGCGTCGTGGCGCGGCAACCGCGGATGCCTGGCCAGATAAACCTCACCCATGCCGCCCGAACCCAACAGCCGCACGATCGTGTACCCCGAGATCAACTCGCCGTCGCTCAGCGGCATGCGCGGAATCCTATGTCCAATCGTGTGGCGGCGTCAGGAACGGTCACGGAAACGGGATCGGCGGCCGCGCATCCGGTCCACGAACCCGGCCAGCGTGTCGGGGTCGACGGTGGGGAGCGCAGTGGACTCCCGGATGATGGCCCGCAGGTCCACACCGTCGATGACCTTGTTGGCCAGCGCCACCACGTCGATCCGCGCGATGACCGCGTCGACGGTCTCGGCGGTGATCCGCTGCCGCACCATCTCGTCGAGGTCGAGTTCGTCGACCACCGCGGCGACGACCACCGACAGCACCGCGTGCGCCTCCTGCCGGCCCCGGGTGAACAGACCGCCCACCAGAGGCAACGCCTCACACGTCCGATACGCGGAGATCAGCAGGGATGGTGGCGCTGCAGTGTCGTCGTCCATGATCTCAGCGGGGGGCGCCGAGGTAGGGGAACTCCGGGAGCAGCTCGGTCGGCGCGCTCAGGCCGGTGAAGCCCTTCTGCCCGTTGGTCAGAAATCTCGACCGGTAGTCGGCGACGTCGTCGGTGAGCCTGCGCCCGTTCGGGTACCCGGGCGGGTCCGACGGCTTGTAGGTCAGCACGTCGGGCAGCGTCCCCTCGGCCTCGATCGCGCTGATCGCGTCGTCACGGCTGTAGCCGCCGGTGTCGGCCATCAACTCGATCAGATGGCCCATCCAGCGCGCCCGGTCCTGGTTCGGCTCTCCCGCGCTGTACTCGGCGAGCTCGTCGTCGGCGGCGAAGAAGCCGCTCACCCACGGATGCGCGACCCGGTCGGCGTGCACCCAGCCGTCGTCCCCCAGCACGCTGCAGCGGGCCCAGATCCGCACATCGGGTTCGGCACCCAGATAGGCCGTCGGCAGTTCCACCGCCATCACGATCACATTGGTGTCGGCGAACCACGCGTCGCCGCGGACACCCGCGAAGAACGAGTAGGACCCCGACTGCCACATGTGTGGGGTCTCGTCGAACGACACCTCCACGTCGCCGAAGATCCGCGACCCGGCCGCCGCGTCCACTCGGGCGTCCGCCTGCAACGCCAGATACACGTCCACCCACTGACGTTGACCGGACGGGCCCGCGGAAGGCTCGCTGAAGACGAAGTTGAACGCGATGTCGTTGCGCAGATCGCCGTCGTTGTCGATGGCGATGCGGTAGACGGCGCCGGGATGCATCGTGTCCGCGTCCGGGTTCGCGGTCAGGATCAGCGCGGTGCGCGAAGGATCCTTCGGCGACGGAAACACGAACAGATCGCACAGGTCCAGCCGGGCATCGCCGAGCGGCGCGCCCCTCCTGAGCCCGGTGAAGTCAGTCGACACGGCAATACTCCTCGCGCAAGCGCTCGTCGGTGGCTCCATCCAACAGCACCCGCCGGTCTAGATCGGCGTCAGGCCATGCTTGCGCTGCACACGGTTGATCTGCTTGTCACGCAGCAGATGCATGCACTTGCGCAGCAGCAGGCGGGTCTCGTGGGGCTCGATGACGCCGTCGATGAAGCCGCGCTCGGCCGCGATCCACGGCGTGGCCAGGCTGGTGTTGTAGCCCTCGATGAAATCGGCCCGGATCTTCTGCACCTCGGGTGCGGTCGGATCGGGGAATCGCTTGACCAGCAGCTGGGCCGCGCCCTCGGCGCCGATCACCGCGATGCGGGCGGTCGGCCAGGCGAAGTTGAAGTCCGAGGTCAGCTGCTTGGAGCCCATCACCGCGTACGCCCCGCCGTAGGACTTGCGGATCGTGATCGTGACCTTCGGGACATCGGCCTCCACCACCGCGTTCAGGAAGCGCCCGCCCCGCTTGATGATGCCGCCCTTCTCCTGCGCCACACCGGGCAGGAATCCTGGCGTGTCGACCACGAAGACCAGCGGGGTGTTGAACGAGTCGCAGAACCGCACGAACCGGGCCGCCTTGTCGGAGGCCTCGTTGTCGATGGCGCCCGACAGGTACATCGGCTGGTTGGCGATCACACCGACCGGGCGGCCGTCGACCCGCGCGAACGCGGTGATGATCGCCGGGCCCGCGTTCTCGCCCACCTGGAACACGTCGCCGTCGTCGAAGATCCGCAGCAGGATCTCCATCATGTCGTAGGCCTGGTTGTCGGCGTCCGGCACGATCGTGTCCAGCTCAAGGTCGTGCGGGGTGACCTCCGGTTCCAGACCGGGGTTGACGATCGGCGCGTCGTCGAACGTGTTGGCCGGAAGGAAGCTCAGGTAGTCGCGGACGTACTGGAACGCCGCGGCCTCCGATTCGACGACCTGGTGGATGTTGCCGTACCGGGCCTGGGCGTCGGCGCCGCCGAGCTCGTCGAGGGTGACGTCCTCACCGGTGACGTCCTTGATGACGTCGGGGCCGGTGACGAACATGTAGCCCTGGTCGCGGACCGCGACGATCAGATCGGTCTGGATCGGCGAGTACACCGCACCGCCGGCGCACTTGCCGAAGATCAGCGAGATCTCGGGCACCAGGCCGCGCAGCAGCTCGTGCCGGCGGCCCAGTTCGGCGTACCAGGCCAGCGACGTCGCGGTGTCCTGGATGCGGGCGCCGGCGGAGTCGTTGATGCCGATGATCGGGCAGCCGACCATGGCCACCCACTCCATCAGCCGGGCCACCTTGCGGCCGAACATCTCGCCGACCGAACCCTGGAACACCGTCTGGTCGTGGCTGAACACGCCGACCGGACGGCCGTTGATGGTGCCGTGGCCGGTGACCACGCCGTCGCCGTAGAGCGCGTCGGGGTCGCCGGGCGTCTTGGCCAGCGCGCCGATCTCCAGGAAACTGCCGGGGTCGAGCAGCGCGTGGATCCGGGCCCGGGCGCTGGGGATGCCCTTCTTCTCCCGTTTGGCGACGGCCTTCTCGCCACCGGGTTCCTTGGCCAGCTCCAGCTTCTCGCGGAGTTCGGCCAGGAGTTCGGCGGTGGTTTTCGGGTGGTGGGTGGGAGAAACCTCGGTGGTCACTTGCTCTCGCTCTCAGCCTGAATAGCGTTGATCGCTTCACTCATGTGCGCGCCGACCTTTGCAATGTACGGCTCGTCGATCGCCTGGATATGCTCGCCTCCGATCGGCACGACCTCCAGGTCGGCGACGAATTCACCCCAGCCGCCGTCGGGTTGGCGGACCGCGTAGCGCGGCTCGAACATGATCGCGTCGTCGTGGTAGCGGTCGGCCATGTACAAGGTGACGTGGCCGTCGTAGTTCTCGATCACCGCGGTGTCGAGCGCCCGGTTGTCCAGGTAGGACGTGCGCTGGTGCTCGATGATGCCGCCGGGGATGTCGACGCCGCTCTCCTTGACCGCGTCCAGGACGAACTTCACCTGGCCCTCGTCGTCGAGCTCCTCGAGCTGCTCGTAGGGGATGGCCGGGATCTCGACGTTGAAGGTGCGCTGCGCAAAAAGCGCGTAGCGGTCCCAGCGGGCCCGGATCTCCTCCTTGGTCTGCGGCACCTCCTCGCCGGCGCGCACCGTGTCGATCAGCCCGACGAACCTCACGTCGGCTCCCTGGCTCTTCAGCCCGACCGCGCATGCGTAGGCCAGCGCCCCACCCAGCGACCAGCCGGCCAGGATGTAGGGGCCGTTGCCCTGGATCTCCATCAGCTTCGGCACGTACTCGCGGGCCCGCTCCTCGATGGAGCCCTCGACCCGCTCGATGCCGTACACCGGGGTGTCGGCCGGCAGCCGCTTCATCAGTGGCTCGTAGACGACGGTCGAACCGCCCGCCGGGTGGAACACGAACACCGGGACCCGGGTGGACCCTTCCGGCCGTGCCCGCAGGGTGCGGACGAACCCGTCGAGTTCACCGGAGTCCATCTCGTCGCGCACCGCGGTGGAGAGGTCCTGGATGGTGCGGGCCGAGGTGACCTGCTCGACGGTGATCGTGCCCTCGGCGCGCTCGGAGAGCCGCTGGGCGATCTTCTCGGCGACGTCGTCGGCGATCGACGGCAGCTCGTTGAAGATGCCGCCCGGCGACTTGCCGGTGACGATCGCCCAGGTGGCGAACGTGACCCGCTCGGCGGCGTCACGCGGCGGCACGTCGGCGCCGAGCGCCTCGGTGACGGCTTCCTGGGTGAGGACCTTGGCGGCCAGGCCTGCGGCGGAAGGTTTGTCGCCGGTAGCCGTTTCGCCCACGGGTCCCGACGGGTCGCTCGGTGGAGCCGGGATGGACGGACCCGAGGGGTCGGTCGGCGGAGCCGGCACCTGGGCCTCGACGGCGTCGGTGGCGATCGCCGCGGCGTTCACCTCGGCCGCGATGGGATGGCCCGCCTCGGCCAGCTTGGCCTCGAGCTCGGCAACCGTGGTCGCCCCGCCCATCAACTCGGCCTGGGCCGCGGCGATCTCCTCGGCGCTCTGCCCCTTCTGCGTCTCGGCGAGCTCCTCGACCTGATCGCGGTTCTCGACCGCGTACGCGATCAGCTTCTCGACCGCGTACAGGTTGGCGTCGCGGACCGCGGTCAACTGAATCGGCGGCAGGTCGAAGTCGTACTCGACGCGGTTCTTGATGCGCACCGCCATCAGCGAATCCAGCCCGAGCTCGATCAGCGGCACCTCCCACGGCAGGTCCTCGGGCTCGTAGCCCATCGCCGCACCGACGATGGTGCCGAGCCGCTCGCCGATGGTCTCCCCGGAATCCGGCGACCACTTCGCGAAGCCGGCGGCCAGGCCGGCACCGGCGGTGAGGTTGTCCTGCAGGATGGCTGCATCATCCTCGGGCTCCGGCTCTGCCGGTGCGGCAGAGGCGATCTCGGCGACGGTGCCCGCGCCGACGGCCGTCGGCAGCGCGGTCTGGGCGCCGCCGCGGGTCACGATGACGTCGTAGACGAGAGTGAAGGATTCTTCGATTCGGGCGTGTACCTGCACGCTGGCTCCGCCGGGATGCCGGGTCAGCGTGGTGACCAGCCGCGACCCCTCACCCGGGACCGCGCGCTGCTCGGAGGCGGTCAACTTGGCATCCGGAAGGACTACTGCCGCAGCGGCTTTCACCAACGCGGCCAGATCGGTCTGACCCTTCGGCAAGTACTCCCACACGTGCCTGCCGTCCGGGGTGGCGACGTGGTTGCCCGGCATCACGGCCGAGCTGTCACCGGTGAAGTGCGCCTCCAGCCAGTGCGGCTTGCGCTTGAACCGCGTCGGCGGGATGTCGGCGTAGTCGACCGCCGGATCCACCGGCCGATCCGTCGGCAGCGGGAACAGCGTGCGCATGTCCAGGTCGTGGCCGTGCACGTACAGGTGCGCCATGGCCGTGGTCATCGAGTCGACCTCGTCCTGCTTGCGCGCCAGCGTCGGGATCAGTTGGGCGTCATGCAGTCCGGCGGTGGCAGTGGTCAACCCGACCTGCATCAGCGCGACCGGGTTGGGAGCCAACTCCAGGAACGTGGTGTGACCGTTGTCAACGGCGTTGCGGATGCCGTGCGTGAAGTACACGCTGTGCCGCAGGCCCTTCTTCCAGTAATCCACATCGTGGATCGGGTCCGAGCCCGCGCGGATCAGGTTGCCCTCGTGCACCGTCGAGTAGTACGGCACCTGCACCGGATGCGCTTGAATGCCTTGCAGTTCCGCGGCGAGCTCACCGAGCAGCGGATCCATCTGCGAGGTGTGGCTGGCGCCCTTGGTCTGGAACTTGCGTGCGAACTTGCCCTCGGATTCGGCGCGGGCGATGATCGCGTCGACCTGGTCGGGCGGGCCGCCGATCACCGTCTGGGTCGGTGCGGCGTACACGCAGACCTCGAGGTTCTTGAAGTCTGAAAAAACAGTCTCGATCTCCTCGGCCGAGTACTCCACCAGCGCCATCAGCCGGATGTACTCGCCGAACAGCATCGCCTCGCCCTCACCCATCAGGTGGGCGCGCGAGCAGATGGTGCGGGTCGCGTCCTCCAGCGACAGACCACCGGAGAAGTACGCCGCCGCTGCCTCGCCCAGCGACTGGCCGATCAGCGCGCCGGGTTTCGCGCCGTGCGCCTTGAGCAGCTCGCCGAGCGCGACCTGAATGCCGAAGATGACCAGCTGCACCTTCTCGATCGGGAGCTCGGTGGTCTCGTCGGTGTAATCGACCGCGTCGTCGAGGATGAGCTCGAGGATCGAGTGTCCGCGCTCGTCCTGGATCAGCGCGTCGACCTTGTTGATCCACTCGGCGAAGATCTCGTCGCGCAGGTACAGGCTCTTGGCCATCTTGCGATGCTGCGCACCGAAACCGGCGAGCACCCAGACCGGGCCGTTGGTGACCGGGCCGTCGGCGCTGATCACGATCGGGTTGGGCTTGCCCTCGGCGATCGAGCGCAGCCCCTTGACGGCCTCATCGTGGTCGTGGGCCAGCACCACCGCGCGGGACCGGCCGTGGTTGCGCCGCGACAGCGACCGGCCGATCGACTCCAGCGAAGCCGCGCGGCCCTCAGGACTGTCGATCCAGTCGGCGAGCTCGGCGGCGGTGGCCCGCTTGCGCGAGGTCAGGAATCCCGAGACGGCAATGGGCACAATCGGAGTCGTGGGGTTCTCGGCCTCGGCCGCGGCGAGTTCCTCGCGCGCGACCTCCAGCAGGCGCAGCGCCTCATCGGTCAGCCCCGGAAGCTCGGGCTCCTCATCGGCTACCCGGCCGTAGAACTCGTCGTCACCGCGGTCGTCGTCGTCTTCATCGAGGAATTCACCGTACTCGTCCATCCGGACCCCGCCGACGTACACGGCCTTCGCCTCGTCGGTGGCCGGGGTCACCACCGCGACATCGGGCTCCGGCGCGGGCTCCACCAGGTCGGTGGGCAGCACCTCGCGCACCACCAGGTGCGCGTTCGCGCCGCCGAATCCGAAGCCCGACACACCGGCGACGGCGTGGCCGCTGTAGCGGGGCCAGTCGGTGAGCGTGTCGGTGACCTTCAGATGTTCTTTGTCGAAGTCGATGTACGGGTTCGGGCCCGCGTAGTTGATCGACGGCGGGATCTTGTCGTGGTGCAGCGCCAGCGCGACCTTGGCCAGGCTGGCCGCACCGGCGGCGGACTCCAGGTGTCCCACATTGGATTTGACCGCACCGAGCAGTGCGGGCCGGTCGGCGGCGCGGCCACGACCGATCACCCGGCCCAGCGCGTCGGCCTCGATCGGGTCACCCAGGATGGTGCCCGTGCCATGGGCCTCGACGTAATCGACACTGCGCGGGTTGATGCCGGCGTCTTTGTAGGCCTTGCGCAGCACGGCTTCCTGGGCGTCCGGGTTGGGCGCCAGCAGACCGTTGGATCGGCCGTCGTGGTTGACCGCACCGCCGGCGATCACAGCCAGGATCTGGTCGCCGTCGCGGCGTGCGTCGGCGAGGCGCTTGAGCACCAGCATGCCGCCGCCCTCGGAACGGGCGTAACCGTCGGCGTCCTTGGAGAACGACTTGATGCGGCCGTCCGGGGCCAGAACGCCGCCGACTTCGTCGAAACCGACTGTGACGAGCGGGGTTACGAGCGCGTTGACGCCACCGGCGAGTACGACGTCGGCGTCACCGGCGCGCAGCGCCTTGACGCCCTCGTGCACCGCCACCAGGGACGACGAGCAGGCGGTGTCGATGGCCATCGACGGACCGCGGAAGTCGTAGAAGTACGACACCCGGTTGGCGATGATCGAGCTCGCGGTGCCGGTGATCGCGTACGGATGCGCGGTGGACGGGTCGGCGACACCGAGGAAGCTGTAGTCGTTGGTAGAGCTGCCGACGTAGACGCCGACATTCTGGCCGCGCAGGCTCGATGCCGGAATCCGGGCGTGCTCCAACGCTTCCCACGTCAGCTCCAGCGCCATGCGCTGCTGCGGGTCGATGTTGTCGGCTTCCATCTTCGACAGCGCGAAGAACTCGGCGTCGAAGCCCTTGATGTCCGACAGGTAGCCGCCGCGGGTGCGGGCCTTGGCGACGCGTTCGGCGATGCGCGGCTCGGACAGAAACTCCGACCAGCGGCCCTCGGGCAGGTCGGTGATCGCGTCCCGGCCCTCCAGCAGCGCGTCCCACATCTCGCCCGGGGTGTTCATGTCGCCCGGGAAGCGCGTTCCCACACCGACTATCGCGATATTGAGCCGGCCTTCGTCGCCGTCGCGCGACCAGTCCTCGGCGTCGAGCGCCTCGGTGTCCTCTTCCGGCTCACCCTCGATGATCACCGTCGCCAACGACTCGATGGTCGGATGCCGGAACGCCACCGTCGCGGTGAGCGTCACCCCGGTCAGATCCTCGATGTCGCTGGCCATTGCCACCGCGTCGCGCGACGACAGACCGAGCTCCACCAAAGGTGCGGATTCGTTGATCGAGTCCGGAGCCTGGCCGGTGGCGTTACCCACCCAGTTGCGCAGCCACTCACGCATCTCGGCGACCGTCATGTCCGGCCCGGACTTACCCGAATCTTCTTGTGCTTGCGCCATGTCTACTCAACCTCACGATTGCGTTGCGACCGGCACGGCCGCCGAAAATATTTGAGCGTCAGTCCGATTCGTCCGGGAACGCGTTGGCCACCTTGCCGCTGCGCAGGCTGCCGTCGAGGTAGGCAGACCGGCACGCGCGGCGGCCGATCTTGCCGCTCGAGGTGCGCGGGATGGCACCGGCCGGGGTCAGCAGCACGTCGCGCACGGTCACCCCGTGCCGGACGGCGATCGCGGCGCGGATGTCGTCGGCGATGGGTCCCATGTCGAGCTTGTGCGCCCCCGGAGCGCGCTCGCCGACGATCACCAGCTGTTCGGAGGTGTCGTCGGGATCGCGCTTGAGTCCGGCGTGCGAGTCCTCGAACACCTCGTCGGGCAGCTGGTTGGCCGGCACCGAGAACGCCGCGACGAAACCGGTCCGCAGCGCCTTGGTGGCCTCCTGCGCGGAGTACTCCAGGTCCTGCGGGTAGTGGTTGCGGCCGTCGATGATCACCAGGTCCTTGGTGCGGCCGGTGATGTACAGCTCACCGTCGTGGTAGGCACCGAGGTCACCGGTGCGCACCCAGGTGGCGTCGTCGGCCGCGCCCTCGGCGTGCGTCGGAGTGGTGCGCGACTTGAGCGTGTTCTGGAACGTCGCGACGCTCTCCTCGGGCTTGTTCCAGTAACCGGTGCCCATGTTCTGGCCGCTGATCCACACCTCGCCGATCTGGCCGTCGGGCAGCTCGGAGGCCGACTCCGCGTCCACGATCACGGCCCACTCGGCGACACCGATCTTTCCGGCGCCGGCCTGGGCGACCGCCTTCGGCGAATCGATGGGCACCTCGACGAAGCGGTGCCTGTTGAGCTCGTCGCGGTCGACATGGATGATCCGGGGCTCGGCGTGCATCGGGGTGGTCGACACGAACAGCGTGGCCTCGGCCAGGCCATAGGACGGCTTGATCGCCTCCGGCTTGAAGCCGAAGGGGCTGAACGCCTCGTTGAACCTGTGCACGGTCGCCGCCGAGATGGGCTCGCTGCCGTTGAGAATGCACTTGATGTTGGACAGGTCGAGCGGCTCGGCCTCCTCGTTGTCCTTGGGCACGCCGCGCGCGGCGGCGTGGTCGAAGGCGAAGTTGGGGGCCACCGAGATCGTGCCGCCGGTGTCTCCCGGCTTACGCGCCATCTCGCGGATCCATCGTCCGGGCCGGCGCACGAACGCCGCCGGGGTCATGAACGTGATGTTGTGGCCGAGCATCGGCGACAGCAGCACCGTGATCAGGCCCATGTCGTGGAAGAACGGCAACCACGAGACGCCGCGGTCACCCTCCTGGCCGTCGAGCGCCTCGATGACCTGCACGACGTTGGTGGCGAGGTTGAGATGGGTGATCTGCACACCGGTGGGGATGCGGGTGGAACCTGAGGTGTACTGCAGGTAGGCGATGGTGTCGTGCTGGACGTCGATCGGTTCCCAGGTGGCGCCGACCTCGGTGGGCACCGCGTCGACGGCGATCACGCGCGGGCGTTGGTTGGCCGGGCGGGTGCGGAAGAACTTGCGCACCCCTTCGGCGGCGGCCGTCGTGGTCAGGATCGCCGACGGGGTGCAGTCATCGAGGACGGCATGCAGGCGGCCGACGTGTCCGGGCTCGTTGGGGTCGAACAGCGGCACCGCGATGCGGCCGGAGTACAGGGTGCCGAAGAACGCCACCAGGTACTCCAGGTTCTGCGGGCACAGGATCGCGACACGGTCGCCGGGCTGGGTGACCTGCTGCAGCCGGGCGCCGACCGCGCGGTTGCGGGCACCGAAGTCGGCCCAGTTCAGGTCGCGGGCCACCCCGTCGCGTTCGGTGGAGAAGTCGAGGAAGCGGTAGGCCAGCTTGTCGCCACGCACCTTCGCCCATCGCTCGACGTGTTTGACCAGGCTCCCGCTGTCGGGGAATTTGATCAATCCGTCCTTGATGAACGGGTTGTGGAAGGCCATTCGTTACTCCAATCAAGCGGGCTCTCTGTCCCGAAAAACCCCGTGCATCCTACCGGGAAGGGGGCTGCCCACCCATCAGCCGCCAGCATCCGCTCTTAGATTTTCCTTAAACTCAGATAATGCTAGGCGACCTGCGTGGCCCTGGCCAAATTCGATGAGAATCGATCAGGTCACAGGTCAGCCATGTTTCGGCTGCGGGGCGTTGTTCACCAGATTCTGCGCCCAGTCCAGCGTCCATTCGGTCGCCGGCCGGCCGTCGAGGTTCCAGAACTGCGGGGTGGCGTACATCGCGTGCACCGGCTGTCCCGCGCCGCCGGAGAGCACCTCCAGCGTCTTGGGCAGCGCGGTGATGTTGAACGCCGATTCCGGGGCCGCGCAGATCAGGTCGCCGCGCGCGCAGATCTCGTTGGTCCGGTCGTTGAGCGCCCCGAAGCCGCCGGGGCGCGGGCCGCTCATCGTCAGCCCCAGAGCTGACAGCGTGGGCACCTCGTGCAGCGTGATCTCCGCGCCCTGGCCGGGCGGGTTGGGGCCGACGTCCTGGCCGACGCCGGGCTGGCGACGGCCGTCGGCGATCAGCGTCACCCCGAGCACCAGGTCCTGGTCCACCGGACCGCGGCCGTTGCCGATGTCGGAGGCGATGTCACCGGCGATGACGGCGCCCTGCGAGAACCCGACCAGCACGTAGCTGGTCAGCGGGCACCGGTTGTTCATGTCCGTCATCGCCTGGACCGCGGCGCGGGTGCCCTCGGCGCGGCTGTCGTTGTAGGACATCTGCCGGTCCGCCGACAACGGATTGTGGAACTGCGCGGTGTAGGGGACGGTGAATACCTCGAGGCGGTCGCCACCGAACTGGCCCCGGATCGGGTTGGTCACGTTCAGCAGCAGCGCGGCCGGGAACTGCACGGGGTTGAACGGGTCGAGCTGTACCGACGACTCCCAGGTGCCCGGGATCGAGATCAGTTGCACGTCCGGGCAGCTGGCGTCCTGGAACTCCGGGCGCGGCTTCGACGTGGGCGGCGCCGCCGTCGGGGGCACCGCGGTCGGCGGAACCGCGGTGGGCGGTGTGTCCGGCCTGCGCAGCACCACGATCACGATCGCGATGATCAGCACCACGACGAGGCCCACCGCTGCGGCGGCGAACATCGCCAGCAGGCGGTGGCGTTTTCGCTGGTTGGTCGACCGGTTGGTCTTGGCCATGCGTCAGGTGCTCCTGTGGTCCGTGAGTGCGCGGGGCGGGCTGGTGCTCAGCACAGTCGCTCGGTGGCGATCCGAATGTAGTCGGCGGTGGTGGTGTCGACGTCGTGCGCCGCCGGCGTCTGCGGGTGCGCGTTGACGGCATCCTCGGCGTCATCGACGTCGTTGCGCACCAGTGGGGCGACGAAGTCCCAGACCGCCTGCTCGTCCTGCCGGGCCGCGCGGGCCTGGCACACGTACGTCCCGATGCTCAGCGCGGACAGATCGCTGGACGGGGTCACCCCGGCGCCGTGCAGCGCGTCCAGGTACTCACGCTGGCGCGGGGTGACGACGAGCGCATTGGAGGCGGCGGCGTGATCACCGGGGCCCGGCGGCGCGGCGGTCGACCGGCCGTGCGGCGGCGCCGTCTCGATCTCCGATCCCATACCGGCGATCATGCCGCTGTCCAGCGAACACCCGGTCAGGCACGCGATCGGCAGTGCGAGCAGGGCGGACAGCCCGGCCATTCCCGCCTTCGCCGCGCGTGAACCGTGTTGCACGACTCCCAAGGTACCGGGCTCGAAGACGACTTATGGTCAGCGAACCGTCGCGACGAGTTCGCCGGACATGGCGGCCAGCTGGGCGCTCCACGAACCCCAGTCGTGATTGCCCGAGGTCGGGAAGTCGAAGTGGCCGTTGCCGCCGCCGACAGCCCGATAGTGCTGGTAGAACGTGCGATTGCTGCCCTGGGCCTGGTCGCAGTACCCGATCATCGCGGGCACGTCGGTGCAGGTCGTCGTCGCCGGGCTGTAGACCCACAGCCGGGTGTTGTTGTTCACCAGCAGCTGCACGTGCACGTCCGGGTCGTGCCACTTCCAGCGCCCGAGCTGTGGCAATCCCCACATGTTGCGGGTGTCCACCCCACCGAACCGCGCGAGGCCCGCGGTGATGGCGCCGTTGAGCGCGGTCGCCGACGGCGTCAGGAAACCCGACAGGGACCCTGCGAAACGGTAGCGGTCCGGGTGGAACGCGGCCATCGTCATGGCTCCGGTCCCGCCCTGGGCGGCGCCGACGATCGCGTGCCCGTTCGGGGCCAGACCCTTGTTCGCCGCGAGCCAGTTCGGCAGCTCGTCGGCGAGGAAGGTCTCCCACTGCTTGCTGCCGTCCTGCTCCCAGTTGGTGTACATGCTCCACGCCCCGCCGGCCGGCGCGGCGACCGAGAGGCCCGTACCGGACAGCGTGTTCATCGCGTTGCCCGCGGTGACCCAGTTGCTGACGTCGGGGGCGGCGTTGAACGCGTCGAGCAGCACCACCGCGTGCGGTCCGCCGCCCTGGAACGCGACCGGAATCGCCCGGCCCATCGCCGCCGACGGCACCATGAGCATCTCGACGCCCTGGGCGTTGGCGGCCGGTGCGCTCACGCCCCCGAAGATCGCCGCCGCGGCCAGCACTGCCGCCCCGATCGCTCGAAACACCGCGTGCATCTGCCACCTCATCTTTCGCGCGCCGCCGCCGGATCCCGCCCCTGCTCCGCAGTAGTGAATCACATCACCGGCGACCGCCGGTGCCCAATACGACCGACGGCGGTGACCCTCTTTCGAGGATCACCGCCGTCGCATGCGTGAAGTTGCTAGCCGCCCGAGACCGGCTCGGCGACCGGCTCGGCCGGGGCCGAGGGCTGCGGCACAGCGCCGAGCACCCGCTGGATGTCGGGCTTCATCTGCTGCAGCTGTTGACCCCAGTACCCCCAGCTGTGGGTACCGCTGGACGGGAAGTTGAACACGCCGTTCTTACCGCCCGCGGCGATGTACTCCTCCTGGAACGTCTTGTTGGTGCGCAACGTGAAGCCCTCGAGGAACTTGGCGTTGAACAGGTTGCCCGAGGTGGCGCCGGCATCGAGCTCCGACGGCTTGCCGTTGCCGCAGAAGATCCAGATGCGGGTGTTGTTGGCCACCAGCTTGGACATGTTGACCATCGGGTCGTTGCGCTTCCAGGCCGGGTCACTGGAGGGACCCCACATGTCCTCGGCCTTGTAGCCGCCGGCGTCGCCCATCGAGATGCCGACCAGCATCGGCCACCAGCCCTCGGACAGGTTCAGGAAGCCCGACAGCGAGCTCGCGTACTGGAACTGCTGGGGGTAGTGGATCGCCAGCGTCAGCGCCGCCGAACCGGCCATCGACAGCCCGACCGCGGCGTTGCGGTTGGGGTTCACACCCTTGTTCGCCGCCAGGTAGGCGGGCAGCTCCTGGGTGAGGAACGTCTCCCACTTGTAGGTGCTGCAGCCGGCCTTGCCGCAGGCGGGCTTGTACCAGTCGCTGTAGAAGCTGGACTGACCGCCGACGGGCATGATCACCGCCAGGCCGGAGTCGACGTACCACTCGAACGCGGCGGTGTTGATGTCCCAGCCGTTGAAATCATCCTGGGCGCGCAGACCGTCCAGCAGGTACACGCCGGGGGCGTTCGGGCCTCCGCTCTGGAACTGGATCTTGATGTCGCGCCCCATCCCGGCGGACGGCACCATCAGGTACTCCACCGGCAGACCGGGGCGCGAAAACGCACCGGCGGTCGCCGACCCACCCACCGCGCTGATCAGGCCGGGCAGCACAATCGCCGCGAGCGCAGCCACCGTGAGCCGGCGACCTACCTCGCGCAGCTTCCCAACGAGCTTCATGCTTGTCTATTTCCCATCTGTCGTAAGCAGCAACGGGCCGCCCGTCCGGAACGGACGGTCGTAGAAACCGGCCACTTTGCCCGTGTAGTCAACCACACCTTTGTGGTGATCTCTCTTTCCGCGAGCGCGGGCGCTGCGGCGGTGTGAGGCCCTCACGGACCCCTTCACATGCCTTATCTGACCGACATGGCTTCAGCGTTACCTAAAGCGTTACGTAAGCAGAAACCCCTCGCCGCCAACAAATCGCTACGGTCCGGTCGCAGGCAGCCCGGTATAGGGCGGATTCACCGGCTCCGGCACCGGCAGCCCGCACCGCTGCAACTCATAGCGCGGCACCCGGTCGATGCGGTACCTCGTGTACTCCACCGCATGCATCAGATTGGACAGAAATCGCCTCGGACTCATCGGCGCCCGGATCGCGTTCAGCACGGCCTCGGTCTCCGGACACTTCAACGCCGCCTCGGCCTGGCGGATCCAGTCCTCGTCCAGATAGGCCGGGATGTATGGAGGTTCTTTGAGGAACGGCCCTTCGGCGACCGCCCAGTCGGGAAACAGGTTTTTGTCGTGGCCGATTCGACCGTCCTCGATCCGCGCGGTATGCGCCGCAAGAGGATTCGCCAGGCCGATCTGGTCGATCACCCGCACGTCGAGGCCCACGTTCATGCCGAGCATCCCGAGATTGGTGAAGAACACCGTCTGCGGACCGCGGTAATCCGGCGGCGCGTCGGGCGGCGGCGGGTAGGCCGGCACCACGTCCCACATGTCGTAGTTGCCCGACGGCAACCACAGGGCGCCGTCGGGGGTGTTCCGGATCGCGGTGAGCACCGCGCGCATCCGCGGGTAGTCCAGATAATCCGCCGCGGTCAGTGGATGGGCATTCCCGGTGGCCTGCGAGTAGAACCGGCGTTCGTCGACGATGCCGGTGTAGGTGACCCGGGTGGCGTCGGCGCCCATCCCCGGGCTGTGAGCCGCCCACAGTGACCATCCGGCGACCGCCACCCACAGCACAGCGGTAGCGCCCGCGTACAGATAGCTTGCGCCCCTGGCCATCCGGCGGCTGTCGGGAAGCATCAGCGGGATCACCGCAACCGGAGCCAAAAGACAGAACAGCGGCGTCAGCAACACCCGGCCGTGCATGAAGTCGCCGCCCTGGCGGATCCAGTAGATGCCCTGCAGCAGTCCGCTCACAAGCATGAAAAGCACCACCGCCGAAGGGCTCTGCACCATGCGCGCCACCCAGCCGGAATCGGCGGGGGCACGCCTGTCGGCCCCGGGCCGCCTTCCGCACAGCAGCATCACCATGATCGCCAGACCGATCAGCAGCACCGCCGGCGCCCACAACAGGTAGGGCTGGTTGAAGTTCGCCAGATAGACGAACCCCTGCTGCCACTTGGCACCCGAAGCGTCCTTGGCCAGTGCGGTGCCGGGAAAGATCAGGCCGTAGTAGCCCATCCGGAAGATCTGGTAGGACACCGGAAGCAGGCCGCCCGCGACGATGATCAGCCCCCGCGCGCGCCAGTCCTTGGCGGCGATCAGCATCATGAGCAGGGCGAGCCCACCGATCAGGGCGAGCTCTGGACGCACCAGCACCGACAGGCCGGCCAGGAACGCCAGCGCCAGGTCGAACGGGCGCGAGGTGGCCGTCTTGCGCTCCGGCCGGCGCTCGCGCGTCCCGCGCAGTGCCTGCGCCCAGACCACCATCATCCACCACAGCAACCCGAGATAGGCCAGCACCAGCCCGTTCTCGAGTCCGGAGGTCGCGAAGTCGCGCGCCGGCGGCACCGCGATGTAGACCAGGATCCCGGCCGGCAGCAGGATCGCCCGGCGTCCCTTGAGCGTCGGCCGGTACAGCCTGGCGGTGCCCAGTATCACGAACACCGCCCCCAGCACACTGAGCAGCAGAGCCAGCACCAGCGCCACATACTCAAGGCGGGCAGGGCCGGCCACCAGGCCGCCGAGGTACATCAGGTAAGACCACACCGTGGACGTGTTGGCCTCCACGCGCTCCCCGGCGTTGAACACGGGGCCGTTGCCGGCCAACAGGTTCCGGACCGTGCGCAACACGATCAGGCCGTCGTCGGCGATCCAGCGGCGCTGCCATGCGCCCCAGCCGAACAGGACGGCGACCAGCGTGACCGAGAGCCACAGGCTCACCCGCAGCGGCAGATCGGACGGGATCGCGGGCCGGCGGACGGCCGCCGGGACGATCAGCGTCTCAACTGAGGATGACTGCGGCACCGACGGTTCCAATCCACGCCAGCGCCAGCAGCTGGAGCACCCGGTCCTTCAGGGCGATCTCCTCGGGCTCACCGGCAAGGCCGCCGTCGACGTCGACGGCATAGCGCAAGATGGCGATCGTGAACGGGACCATGGAGACCACGAACCAGGAGGTGCCTCCGGTCGCGTCACGCTCGAAGGACCACAGGCCGTAACACAGCACGAGCGCGGTGGCCGACAGGGTCCACACGAACCGCAGGTACGAACTGGTGTAGCTCTCCAGCGACTTGCGGATCTTGGCGCCGGTGCGCTCGGCCAGTTGCAGTTCCGCGTACCGCTTTCCGGCCGCCATGAACAGCGACCCGAATGCCATGGTCAGCAGGAACCACTGGGACAGTGGCACATCGGCGGCGACACCGCCCGCGATGGCGCGGATCAAGAAGCCCGACGACACGATGCAGATGTCGATGACGGGCTGGTGTTTGAGACCGAAACAGTAGGCCAGCTGGACGGTGATGTACACCGCCATCACCAGCGCGAGGTTCGGGGTGACCAGCCACGAGACCACCAGCGAGATCGCGGCGAGGATCGCGGCGAGCACGTAGGCGAACGTCTCGGGGACCACCCCGGCGGCGATGGGCCGGAACCGCTTGGTCGGGTGGGCGCGGTCGGCCTCGACATCTCGAGCGTCGTTGACCAGGTACACGCTGGAGGCCGCCAGGCTGAAGACCACGAACGCGATCACGACGGGCAGCAGCACCGACAGCGGGTCCTCGCGCAGCCGGTCGACGAAGCTGGCATCGGCCAGCGCAGCCACCGGCGCCGCGAACACCAGCACGTTCTTGACCCACTGGCGCGGGCGGAGCGCCTTGACGACGCCGGCGGCGAAGTTCCGCGGCGGACCCTGGGTCGGACCGGTCTCCTGGCCCACCTCGGACGTGCTCATCGCGGTGCCCTCCTACGCTCCCGGTCGGCGACCGTGTCCGCCAGCTTGCCGACTGCTTTTCCGACGACCGCCCCGACCGCCACCCCGGTGAGCACGTCACTGGGATAGTGCACGCCGACCACCAGTCGCGACAGCGCCATCGGCGGTACCAGCACAGCCGGCAGCGGCAGCCCTGTCGGGCGCGCGAGCAGGACGGCCGCCGCGGTCGTCGACGTGGCATGCGCGGACGGGAAGCTCAGCCGGCTCGGGGTCCCGACGTTGACCGCGATCGCCGGGTGGTGCGGCCGCTGCCGGCGCACCACCCGCTTGATCACGACGGCCGCGGCGTGCGCCGCGAAGGCCCCGGCCGCCGCGGCGAGGTAGTCCCGGCGCCGGCGCGGGGACAGCAGCGCGCCGAGCGCGGCGATGCCGATCCAGCCCAGGCTGTGCTCGCCGAAATGCGACAGCCCGCGCGCCGCGGGAAGCACTCCGGGCCGTTCGGCCAGCGCATGCTGAACGGCGACCAGCACGGCGTCTTCGCCGCGCGCAGCGTCAGTCATCACCGAACTCGTTGAGCAGCACGCTCTCCCACTTCTGCTTACTCGTCAGCGTGGGCAGCGCGGCGCGGTAGGCCTTGCGCATCCGGTGGAACTTGCGGGCCAGCAGCGCCTGCCGCTTCAACGACTCCCGTAGAAGCTCGAACATCTTCTCGCGGTCACGCTGCCGGTAGACCACACCGCGCCCGTCGGCGGTGGTGACGGTGACACCGTCGACCTTGCACAGCGAGAACCAGCGGGCGTCCTGGGTGGCGACGTTGATCTGCGGGCGGCGGTGATGCTCGGGGTCGTGCGCCTTGAGCTGGTGCAGCACCCCGCGCGTGAGCCGCAGCGAGATCGCCGCCGGCCCGACCGGGATCTGCACCTTCTTGCGCCACTTCGTGTCCGACGGTGTCGGCAGCACCGTCGCGCTCGGCAGCACCACCGCGTCGGGGAACTGCTGGCGCATCTTGCGCACGTCGGGCAGCGCGGACTCCAGGATCGCGAACAGGTTCTCCGGGCCGGCCAGGAAATCGTCCATCGCCTTGTTCTGGATGGCGACCGTCGAATATTCAAGGCACAGAAGGTGTTTGAGCGTCGCCTTGAGGTGGCTGGTCAGCAGGCCACGGATGTTGCCGTCCCAGTGCAGCGCGGCGACCACCAACCGGTTACGCAGGTGGAAGTACGCCTGCCAGTCGATCGCGTCGTCCTTGTCGCTCCACGCCATGTGCCAGATCGCCGCCCCGGGAAGCGTCACCGTGGGGTAACCGTGCTCCCCGGCGCGCAGCCCGTAGTCGGCGTCGTCCCACTTGATGAACAGCGGCAGCGGCTGGCCGAGTTCCTCGGCGACCTGCCGCGGGATCATGCACATCCACCAGCCGTTGTAGTCGACGTCGATGCGGCGGTGCAGCAGCCGGCTGCGCTCGCTCTCCTCGTCGCTGAGCGGGTACTTCGCGAAGTTGTGGTCGTACTCGGTGTTGACCGCGTTGGTCCACATGAAGTTCGCTGAGTCGACCATCTCGCCCATGACGTGCAGGTGCGACGGCTCCTGCAGATTGAGCATCTGACCGCCGACGAGTGTGGGCCGCTTGGCGAACCGGTTCAGCGCGAGCGCGCGCAGGATGGAGTCCGGTTCGATGCGAATGTCGTCGTCCATGAACAGGATCTGCTCACAGTCGGTGTTCTTCAGCGCTTCGTACATCACCCGGCTGTAGCCGCCGGAGCCGCCGAGGTTGGGCTGGTTGTGGATCGCCAGCCGGTCGCCGAGCGCGGCGGCCGCCTCCGCGAAGCCCGGGTGGTCCTTGGCCTTGCTGGTGCCCTGGTCGGACACGATGACCGCGCCGATCACCTCGTCGACACGCGGATCGGAGGTCAGCGCGGCCAGCGCGTTGACGCAGTCGGCGGGTCGGTTGAACGTCGGGATGCCGACCGCGACGTTGGCGCGCCCGGGGGCGTCGATCGGCGCGTACCAGGCCGCGTGGTGCAGCGTGGACTTGGCGTCGGTGGTGATGTCGAACCAGATCCAGCCGCCGTCCTCGAACGGGGTGAGCTCGATCTCGAACTCGAGCACCGCGGGCGGTCCGTCCTCGGGGCCGGCGATCGGGGCGCCGCCGACGGTGATCCGGGCGCCGGTCGCCTTGGACCGGTAGACGTCGACACGGGCGCTGCCGGTGAGCTCCACCCGCAGCACCACGGACTCCAGAATCGACCACCGCCGCCAGTAGCTGGCCGGGAACGCGTTGAAGTAGGTGGCGAAGGACACCTCGGATTCGGCGCCGATCTCCAGTGTGGTGCGGGTCGGTGCGTGCGCACGCCGGGCATTGGTGTCCGATTCCTCTATATAGAGCTTGCGGACGTCGAGCGGCTCGCCCGGCCGCGGCAGGATGATCCGGGCCAGGGGGCTGACCGCCCGTGACTGCTCGGTGTCGAGCGCACCGGACGGGATGTCACTCATGCTCCACTGCTTTCTGTCTCGGGATCCGCCAGCGGCGCACCGTCGCGCAGGTGGGGCGCGAGCGTGTTGTCGTACATGTTCAGCGCGCTGGCGATCGCCATGTGCATGTCCAGGTATTGGTAGGTGCCGAGGCGGCCGCCGAAGAGAACCTTCGACGACGCCGTCTCCGCCCTGGCCCGCGCCCGGTAGGCGGCCAGCACCGCGCGGTCGGCATCGGTGTTGATCGGATAGTAGGGCTCGTCGTCGTTCTCGGCGAACCGCGAGTACTCCCGCATGATCACCGTCTTGTCGGTCGGATAGGACCGCTCGGGGTGGAAGTGCCGGAACTCGTGGATGCGGGTGTAGGGCACGTCGGCGTCGTTGTAGTTCATCACCGGGGTGCCCTGGAAATCTCCGGTCGGCAGCACTTCGACCTCGAAGTCCAGCGTGCGCCACCCCAGCCGGCCCTCCGAATAGCCGAAGTAACGATCCAGCGGGCCGGTGTAGACCACCGGGGCGTCCGGGTTCGCGGCGCGGAGCCCGTCACGCACATCGAACCAGTCGGTGTCCAGCCGCACCTCGATGCGCTCGTCGGCGGCCATGTTCTCCAGCCACCGGGTGTAACCGTCGACCGGCAGGCCCTCGTAGGTGTCGTTGAAGTATCGGTTGTCGAACGTGTAGCGCACCGGCAACCGGGTGATGTTGCTCGCCGGCAGCTGCTTGGGGTCGGTCTGCCACTGTTTGGCCGTGTAGTGCTTGACGAACGCCTCGTAGAGCGGGCGGCCGATCAGCGAGATGGCCTTCTCTTCGAGGTTCTGCGCGTCGGCGGTGTGGATCTCGGCGGCCTGCTCGGCGATCAGCGCCCTGGCCTCGTCGGGGGTGAAGTACCTGCCGAAGAACTGGCTGACCAGGCCCAGGCCCATCGGGAACTGGTAGGCCTGCCCGTTGTGCAGGGCGAACACGCGGTGCTGGTAATTGGTGAAGTCCGTGAACTGGCGCACGTAGTCCCAGACCCGCTTGTTGCTGGTGTGGAACAGGTGGGCGCCGTACTTGTGGACCTCGATGCCGGTCTGCGGCTCGGCCTCCGAATAGGCGTTGCCGCCGATGTGCGGACGGCGTTCGATCACGAGGACACGCTTGCCCAGTTGCGTGGCCGCCCGTTCGGCGATGGTGAGGCCGAAGAAGCCGGAACCGACGACGAAGAGGTCGAATCCGTCGGCCTGCGGGCGCGCTGCGGCCCGGGGATCAGGAGAGATCATCGGCAGCAAGGGTATCCGACCGGGGCTGCCCGACCCGAAACGACCGAGCCGTGCAGGTCGCGATTCGCTCACGATTCAGTCTCGTCACTCTGGACACTCCAGTCACGTCAGTAACATCGACCGCGTACCCCAGTACGTGATCCGAGCTTTTTCATATTTGAGAGGACATTCCGTGCCGAACCGACGTCGCCGCCGGCTCTCGACAGCCATGAGCACAGTCGCGGCTCTGGCAGTCGCGAGTCCAGTAGCAGTTCTTGCCGTTTCCGAATTGTCCGCGCCACCGTCAGGTGACGGCGCGCCTGAGCACCGTGAGTTCGTCCAGGCCGCGTCCATCGCCGACCTGCCCGGCGAGTTGATCTCCGCGCTCTCGCAGGGCCTCTCCCAGTTCGGCATCAACCTGCCGCCGATGCCGACGAGTCTGCTCACCGGGACCGGAGCCTCGTCCCCGACCACCTACGCACCGGGTCTGGGCACACCCAGCCTGGCCTCCCCCGGGCTGACCATGCCGGGCCTGACCGCTCCGGCGTTGACGGATCCGGGGCTGGCCAATCCGGCCCTGACCAATCCTGCGCTGACCAGCCCGACCGGGGCGACCCCGGGTCTGACCACCCCGTCGCTGGCCGACCCCGGCCTGGCCACCCCGAGCCTGACCGACCCGGCACTGGCCTCCCCCGGCCTGACCACGCCGTCGCTGGCTGACCCCGGCCTGGCGACCCCGGGGCTGTCGACGCCGGGCTTGTCCACCCCGCCGGCGCTGACCGATCCGGCGCTCGGGGCGCTGCCCATCTCGACGTCGGGCTTGCCCGCCACCGGTGAGATTCCGATCTCCGCGCCGGTCGGCCTGGATCCCGCCCTCGGGTCCTACCCGATCCTCGGCGATCCGTCGCTGGCCGCGACCCAGCCGGTCGCCTCCAGCAGCGGCGGACTGCTCGGGGATCTGACCAGCGCGGCGAACTCCCTGGGCGCCGGGGAAGCGATCGACCTCCTCAAGGGCGTGCTGATGCCGGCGATCATGTCGGCGGTCAAGCCGCCGGTCGCCCCGCCCGCCGCTCCGGTCGCGCAGGCCGCGGGTGAAGCGGGCGCCGAGGCCGAGGCCGCCCCGCTGGGGGCCGCCGAGGCCGCGATCGAACCGGGCGCGTAGCACCGCCCGGCCGCAGTCCTGTCGCGGAACGGCACCGCAGAAGCGCCTGAGCGCTCTGCGGTGCCGTTGCGCGCGTGTCGCAACACAAGCAACATACGGCACATAAGTAACATCAGTCCGTGCTGTATCGGCGTCCCGCACCTTCGATACTGTTTTCCGCGCTCGCGGCGACAGTGGTGCTGCTGCCGTTGGCGATCGCCGGAGTCCCCGACTCCGGCGATTCCCCGTCGACGGCCGCACCGCAGGTGGTCGAGCAACCGCTGGCCTACCTCGGAGGCGGCGAGACGATCCGCGAAGTCCACCAGGACACCCCGTTCTCGATGGTGGCCCTGACCTCGCAGGACTTCGGCGGCACGACCGTGCGGTTGCGCGCCAGAAAGGACGACGGCTCGTGGGGGCCGTGGTATGACGCCGAACCCCTCGAGGGTGTCGGCGCCGACCAGCCCGCACCGGGCGGGGTCCGAGGCACCGACCCGATCTTCGTCGGGCGCACCACAACCGTGCAGATCGCGGTGACCCGCCCCGCCGACGCGCCCGCGACCGGGCCGGCCGCGCCCGGGCAGCCACCCGCCGGCCCCGAACTCGGCTACATCCCGGCCAACGTCGAGCAACCGCTGCCGCAGAACATCACCGCGGTGTTGATCAGCCCGCCGCAGGCGCCGCCGGACCTGGTGCCGATGCCCAACGCCGCGACGCCCGCAGGTCAGCCGCCGCGCATCATCAACCGGGCCGAATGGGGCGCCGACGAAGGCATGCGGTGCGGCGAACCGCGCTACGACAGCAGGGTCCGTGCCGGCGTGGTGCACCACACCGCGGGGAGTAACGACTACACCCCGCAGGACTCGGCGGGGATCATCAGATCGATCTACGAGTACCACACCCGGACCCTGGGCTGGTGCGACATCGCCTACAACGCGATGGTCGACAAGTACGGCCAGGTCTTCGAAGGACGTGCGGGCGGCATGAACCGACCCGTCGAGGGTGCGCATACCGGCGGCTTCAACCACAACACGTGGGGCGTGGCGATGCTGGGCAACTTCGACGTCGTCCCCCCGACACCGATCCAATTGCGCAACACCGCAAGGCTTCTGGGGTGGGTGCTGGGCCAGTCCGGGGTCGATCCGCTCGGCACGGTGGTGCTGCCGTCCGAGGGCGGCTCGTTCACCAAGTTCCCGTTCGGCTCGTCGCCGACGCTGCCGGCGATCTTCACCCACCGCGACGTCGGCGCCACCGAGTGCCCGGGCAACGCGGCCTACGCTCTGATGGGCCAGATCCGCGACATCGCAGCCCGATTCAACGATCCTCCCGGCCCCGAGCAGCTCGCCGAGACGCTGCGTGGCGGCGCCATCCATGCCAAGTGGGAATCCCTGGGCGGCATGAACAGTTTCCTCGGCCGGCCGACCTCACCCGAGGCGTCCGGCGAAGGCGCCACCCGCTATGTGACCTTCGAGCGCGGCGCGGTGTACTGGTCCCCCGAGAGCGGGGCCGAGCCCGTGACCGGAGAGCTGTACAAGGCCTGGGGCGCACTCGGATTCGAGCGCGGCGCGTTGGGCCTGCCGACCAGTGCCGAAATCGCCGAACCGCTGTGGATCGTGCAGAACTTCCAGCACGGCACCCTGAACTTCGACCGGGAGAAGGGCACCGTCACCCGCGTGATCGACGGCGTTCCCGTCGAATTGCCGCCCGACACCGGCGATTCGGAGCCGGTGCAGTTGGAGCGGTTCACCCCGCCGAGCAACCCCGTCTAGACCGGCCGGCTACGTCAGCCGGGTGCCGAGCTGAGACCGGGAGCGGATCCCCAGTTTCCGGTACACCCGGGTGAGGTTGGTCTCCACCGTCTTGACGCTCACGTACAGCGTGTCGGCGACCTCCTTGTTGCTCATGCCGGAGGCCACGAGTTCGGCGATCCGGCGTTCGGAATCGGTCAGCTCGGCGCCGCTGCGGTCTCCGGCGTCGATGCGCGCCAGTTCCGTTCGGGCCCGCTCGGCCCACAGCGGCGTGCCGAGCTGTTCGAACTGGCGCAGCGCGCCGCGTACCGTGCCGGCCGCCGTGTCCCGGCGGCGCAGGCTGCGCTGGATACCACCCATCACCAGCTGGGTGCGGGCCCGCTCGAACGGCATCGGCAACCGATCGTGCTGGACCATCGCCCGCCCGACCGCGGCAAGAGCGCCGTCCAGGTCACCCTGCGCCGCGCACAGCATTGCCCGGCAACGGTTTCCGACAGCCAGCAGCCACGCCCGGTCCAGCGCCGCGCCGTTGCGCTCGAACGCAGCGATCATCGGCTCAGCCTCACCGTGCCGGCCGAGCGCGATCAGCGCCTCCACCGCGTCGGGCACGAACCAGCATCCGATCAGCTCGGTCCCCCTGAACGGCCGGTACAGCTCGATCAGCGGTTCGGCCATCGCCGCCGCGCGGGAGTGGTCACCGCGCGACACGTGCAGAAACGACAGCGCCGCACGCGCCCAGACCGTCAGCGCCGCGTACCCGGCGCCCCGCTCGAGTGCGCTCTGCGCCAGTTCCCGCGCATGGGCCTCGCGGCCGCGGTAGGCGGCCGCCACCGCGCAGATGCTGGTCGGGATCACCATCGACCCACCGACCTGCCGGGCTCGCTCCAGAAGGTCCGCGGCGTGCCGGTCCGCCTCGTCGTATCGGCCGCGCCAGATCGCCACCAGCGTGCGGTACCCCGTCACAGCCATCACGTCGTGTTCGGCGCCGCGCTGCACACACCGCTCGGCGATGTCGGTGAGCTGCCGGTCGGCCTCGTCGAGACGACCGGTGATGGCCAGGGTGAGGCCGCGGGTCGCGCTGGCCCGGAACGGGACCGGGATCGCTGCGTCGACGTCCTCCAGGTCGACCGCACGCTGCAGCGCGGCTTCGTCGAGTCCGTCCCCGGCCTGGCACCGGACATACACCGACGTTGCCAGCGCCTGGCTGGTCAACGCCGGCATCCGGGTGCGTTCGGCGATCTCGACGGCCAGGTCCACCGACGCGATCTGACGGTCGAACGCCCCGGTCATCCCTTGGGCGAACCCCAGCATCAGCAGCGCAGACACGTGCACGGCGTCGTGACCCTCGGCGTCCACGCAGGCGCGCTCCAGCAGGGCGACGGCCGCGCCGTAGTCGTCCTCGAAAATCCGCACGCCGGCAAGCAGATTCAGCGCGATCGCGCGCAGCACGCCTGAGCCCAGTTCACCGATCATGCCGTCGAGCAGGGTGGCTGCCCGCGGCATGTCGCCGGCGGCGTAGTGGTGTTCGGCCGCACGGATCCGCCGGGACACGCTGTCGCCGCCGAGCCGGATCGCCAGTTCCATGAACTCGGCGGCTGCCGCGGGCGCCCCACGGTGACGCGCCGAGTCGGCCGCCGCGTCGAGCGCCGCCAGCGTGGCGTCGTCGGCGACGGTGGCCGACATCGCCAGGTGCCGCGCGCGCAGTTCGGGGTGCTGCTTGAGGTCGGCCAGTCGACGATGCAGCTCGCGCCGCCGGGCCGGCGGCGCGCTGTCGTAGATGCCACTGGCCAGCAGCGGGTGGGTGAAGCGGACCCGGTTGCCCTCGATGACGACAACGCCGGAGACCTCCGCGGCTTCCAGCATCGTGGTCACCTGATCTGCGCTGCGCTCAACGGCTTCGGCGATCAGGTCCACCGTCGGTGCGGTCGCCGACGCGGCGGCCAGCAGCATGTCGCGCACCTGCAGGTCGAGTCGGTCCACCCGCAACCGGACCAGCTCTGCCAACGTCGCGGGCAACCGCACCGCCGGCCCCCACGACTCGCCGTCCATCACCCGTGCCAGCTCGAGCGCGTAGAGCGGGTTGCCGCCCGACACCTCGGCGATCCGCACGATCGCAGGTCGTGAGAACCTGCGCCCCAGGCGAGCCGACAGCATGGCGTGCAGCGCGCCCAGGCTCATCGGCGTGACCTGCACCCGGGTCAGCGCACCGGTGCCGACCTGCAGCCAGGAGGCGGCAGGCTCCCCGACCTGCGCGCCGGTCCGTTCGGTGACGACGACACCGGCGGGTCCTCTGAGCCTGCGGGCCACGAACGCCAGCACCGCGCGACTGGACGGGTCGAGCCACTGCACGTCGTCCACGGCGATCAGCACCGGGGCCTGCGCCCCCAGAATCTGCACGGTGCTCAACAGTGCTGCGGCGGTGACCCTTTCGTCGGTCTGCCGGCCGGAGGTGTTCTTGCGCAGCAGGACACGGTCGGCGGCCAGCCGCTGCATGCCGGGCAGCGCCGCCAGCACGTCCTGGTCGACGGTGCTCAACAGATCGGCGACGGCGGCGTGCGCCAGCCCACTCTCGGCCTCGCCGGTGCGCGCCGAGAGCACCACGAATCCGGCCTCGGCGGCGCGCGCGAGCGCTCCGGCCCACAGCGTGGTCTTACCGATGCCCGCCTCACCCTCGATCAGCATCCCGACCGGCTGCCTGCGGGCTGCTGCGAGGAAATACCCCACGGCGGTCGACGCCGCGGGGCCATACCCACCCCCCACACCGGACATCATGCCAGGAGCAAACCCGGGCACTTACCGGAAGGTGAGAGTGTCCTGCAAGATCCCTGTGGTCTATCGACTACAGCCACCACCGCTCGAGGACGCGGGCGACGCCGTCCTCCGCGTTGGTGGCGGTCACCTCGTCCGCGGCCGCGACGGCGTCGGGGTGAGCGTTGCCCATCGCGACGCCGAGCCCGGCCCAGTCCAGCATGGGCACGTCGTTGGGCATGTCGCCGAAGGTCACCACGTCGGCCGCGTCGATCCCCTGAGGCCGGGCCAGTTCCTCGATACCCGCGGCCTTGCTGATGCCCAGTGGCATCACCTCGATGAGCCCGTTGTTCGTGGAGTAGGTGATGTCGCCCTCGACCCCGATGTGCGGGGCCAGCGCGGCGGCCATGTCGGCGCTGCGCGCCCCGGCCTTGCGGATCAACAGCTTGACCGCCGGTGCGCTCAGCAGATCCTCGATCGAGACCTCGGTGTTGTCCGGGTTCAGCCAGGCGTGCTCGTATCCCGGCGAGCTGACGAACTGCGGAGTGGCGGCGTCGTGCGCGCTGTTCCCTACCCGCTCCACCGCCAGCCCGGCGCCCGGGATGATCCGGGTGGCGATCTCGGCGAGCCGGGCCAGCGCGTCGGTGGCCAACGTCCGCGCCGAGACGATCCGATCGGTCGCCGGGTCGTAGATCACCGCGCCGTTGGCGCACACCGCCATCGGGGCGAACCCGAGTTGGTCCACGATCGGCGGCACCCACCGCGGCGGCCGGCCCGTCGCGAGCACGAACTGTGCGCCGCCGTCGACCACGGCACGCACCACCGAACGGGTTCTCGGACTGACGTTCTCGTCGTCGTCGAGCAGTGTGCCGTCCACGTCGGTGGCGATCAGCAACGGCTTCACCGGTTTTCGGCCCGTCTACGCGCCCGCTCCGCCAACTCGGCCTCCTCCAGACGTCTGGCTTCCTGCGGCGTCGGCGCTCCGCCGCCCAGCCGGCGCGGCACCCAGAACGCACCGCTGGGTCGCGGGTAGCCTTCCTGCGCCTCGTGCAGCAGATCGGTCATCTTCGCGCGCAGTTCCCGGTCCAGACCGGCGGCATCGCCGCCGTCCGGCCGGATCGGTTCACCAACCGCGACGGTGACCGGAATCTTGTTGCGTCCCAACGCCCTCGGATGATCCTTGGTCCACATCCGGTGGGCGCCCCAGACGATCAGCGGCACGATCGGCACCTGCGCCTCCCTGGCCATGCGCACCGCGCCGGACTTGAACTCCTTGAGTTCGAAGCTGCGGCTGATGGTCGCCTCGGGATACACCCCGACCAGCTCACCGCCGCGAAGCGCCTGGACCGCGGCGGCGTAGGCACCCGAACCGGCGCGGCGATCCACCGGGATGGTCCCGGTGTGGCGGATGAGCCACGCGATGATCCGCACGTCCTGCATCTCGGCCTTGATCATGAACCGCATCCGCCGCTTGCGCCTGCTGGCCGCCAGCGCAGCCGGCAGCCAGTCGACGTACCCGGTGTGGTTGATGGCCACCACGGCGCCCCCGACGGCGGGCAAGTTGTCCTCCCCGCGAAAGGTGATCCGTGTTCCGGTGGCTCTGACCGCCAGGTGTGCCGTGATCTCCAGGGTGCGGAAGACCGGTTCCATCGGCCTACCCCGGCGTCTCGGCGGTTCCGGTGTCCAGCCCCGGTGTGCCGCGCTTGGCGGCCTTGGCCGCCGCCTCCTCGGCATCCATCCGGTTGGCCTCGGCCAGCGTCGGCGCCCCGCCACCCAACCGGTGCGGCACCCAGAACTCGCCCGCCGGGTGCGGCCCGTAGGCGTCCTGCACCTGCTCGAGCAGGTGCTGCATCCGTGAGTGCAGCACCGTGGTCAGCTCGGCCGCGGGCAGCGTGGGCTCGATCGGCTTGCCGACCGCGATGGAGATCGGCACCTTCGGCCGCCACAGGTTCTTCGGCTGCCCCTTGGTCCAGATGCGCTGAGCGCCCCACACGATGTGCGGCACGATCGGCACCCCCGCCGCGATCGCCATCCGCGCCGCGCCCGACTTGAAGGCTTTGATCTCGAAGCTGCGGCTGATCGTCGCCTCGGGATAGACCCCGACGAACTCGCCCTCCCGCAGCTTGCGGCAGGCCTCCTCGAACGATGCGGCGCCGCTGTCGCGGTCGACCTCGATATGACGCAGGCTGCGCATGATCGGGCCGGTGACCTTGTGGTCGAAGACTTCTTTCTTCGCCATGAACCGCACCTTGCGCCCGAGGCCCTGCCGGTAGGCCGGCAGGCCGGCAAAGGTGAAGTCGAAGTAGCTGGTGTGGTTGATCGCGATCACCGCGCCGCCGGTCTTCGGCAGGTTCTCCACCCCGGTCACCGTGAATTTCAGGCCCTGGACCCGCCAGGCCAGGCGCGCGAGCTGGATGACAGTGCCGTATACCGGTTCCACAGCCGCCAGCGTAGTGCGCTGCCAATCCGCGACACACGAGGGACATCCAGGCCGTGAGTGCCCCCACCGAACCGCGTCCGGGGCCTCACTGGAACGACGAGCCCCTCTCACCCGGCTAAGCTGCAGGGCGGACCAACAGCACCCGATCCGGGTGCAGAAGGGGTATCTGTGCAGGTCACCAGCGTCGGCCACGCCGGCTTCCGTATCGACACGAAGGCCGGGAGCATCCTGTGCGATCCGTGGGTGAACCCCGCGTACTTCGCGTCGTGGTTCCCGTTCCCGGACAACAGCGAGCTGGACTGGGCGGCCCTCGGTGACGTCGACTACCTGTACGTGTCGCATCTGCACAAGGACCATTTCGACCCGCAAAATCTCCGCGAGCACGTCAACAAGGACGCCGTGGTGCTACTGCCCGATTTCCCGGTGCCGGATCTGCGCCGGGAGCTGGAGAAGCTCGGCTTCCATACGTTCTTCGAGACCACCGACTCGGTGAAGCACCGGGTCAGCGGCCCGAAGGGCGATCTGGACGTGATGATCATCGCGCTGCGCGCCCCGGCCGACGGACCGATCGGTGACTCCGGCCTGGTAATCGACGACGGCGAGACCGTCGCGTTCAACATGAACGACGCCCGCCCGGTCGATCTGGACGTGCTGCACACCGACTTCGGCCAGGTCGACGTCCACATGCTCCAGTACTCCGGAGCGATCTGGTATCCGATGGTCTACGACATGCCGGCACGCGCCAAGGAGGCGTTCGGGACCCAGAAGCGGCAGCGCCAGATGGACCGGTGCCGCCAGTACATCGCGCAGGTCGGCGCGACGTGGGTGGTGCCGTCGGCCGGGCCACCGTGCTTCCTGGATCCCGCGCTGCGCAGCCTCAACGACGACCACGCCGATCCGGCCAACATCTTCCCCGACCAGGTTGTGTTCCTCGACCAGATGCGCAGCCACGGTCACGACGGCGGACTGCTGATGATCCCCGGGTCGACGGCCGATCTCACCGGGTCGCAACTGAACTCGCTGACCCACCCGATCCCCGACGACGACGTCCTGGCGATCTTCACCACAGGCAAGGCCCAGTACATCGCCGACTACGCCGAGCGGATGGCGCCGGTGCTGGCGGCGCAGAAGGCGGGGTGGGCCCCGGCGGCCGGGCCGCCGCTGCTGGACCCGCTGCGCGAGCTGTTCGAGCCGATCATGCTGGCCTCCGACCAGATCTGCGACGGCATCGGCTATCCGGTCGAACTGCGCCTGTCCGGTCCGGGCCACGACGAGACGGTGGTCATCGACTTTCCAAAACGCGCTGTGCGCGAAGCTGTTCCGGATGAGAAGTTCCGATACGGCTTCGCCATCGCGCCGGAGTTGGTGCGCACCGTGCTGCGTGACCGCGAGCCCGACTGGGTGAACACGATCTTTCTGTCCACCCGCTTCTCGGCGTGGCGGGTCGGCGGCTATAACGAATACCTCTACACGTTCTTCAAATGCCTGACCGACGAGCGGATCGCGTACGCCGACGGCTGGTTTGCCGAGGCTCACGACGACAGCGCCTCGATCACGTTGGACGGCTGGGAGATTCAGCGGCGCTGTCCGCACCTCAAGGCCGACCTATCGAAGTTCGGTGTGGTGGAAGGCGAGACGCTGACCTGCAATCTGCACGGCTGGCAGTGGAACCTGGCCAGCGGCCGCTGCCTGACCACCAAGGGCCACGAGCTGCGGTCGGAGAAGCTGTGACCCAGCCCCGCGGGTCCACCCGCTTCTACGACGACGGCCGTATCCAGCTCGACCGCGAGGCGGTCACGTTGCGGCGCTACCACTTTCCGTCGGGCACGTCGAAGATCATCCCGCTGCGCGAGATCCGCGGATACCGTGCCGAGCCGCTCGGCGCGTTCACCCATCGCTTCCGACTGTGGGGCACCTCGGATTTCCGTCGCTGGCTACCGCTGGACGTGAACCGGATGCGGCGCTCCACGCTGGTGACGTTCGACGTCGACGGGACCCGGCTGGACCCGGCGTGCACGCCGGAGCGACCCGAGGAGTTCATCGAGGTGCTCGACGAACTCCTGGACGCCCGTTAGCTTTTCGGCTTCAGCACATCGGTGCCGACATACGGCACCAGCGCTTCGGGGACGCGCACGCTGCCGTCCGGCTGCTGGTGGTTCTCCAGGATGGCGACCAGCCACCGGGTGGTGGCCAAAGTGCCGTTGAGCGTGGCGGCGGTCTGCGGCTTGCCGTTCTCGTCGCGGTACCTCACCGACAGCCGGCGCGCCTGGAACGTCGTGCAGTTCGACGTCGACGTCAGCTCGCGGTAGGCCTGCTGGCTCGGCAACCACGCCTCGCAGTCGAACTTGCGCGCCGCCGACGAGCCGAGATCGCCTGCGGCGACGTCGATCACCCGGTAGGGCACCTCGATCAGTCCGAGCATGTGCCGCTGCCAGCCGAGCAGCCGGGTGTGCTCTGCCTCGGCGTCCTCGGGTCTGGAGTAGACGAAGCCCTCCACCTTGTCGAACTGGTGCACCCGGATGATGCCGCGGGTGTCCTTGCCGTAGCTGCCGGCCTCACGGCGGAAGCACGACGACCACCCGGCGTAGCGCAACGGCCCGGCCGACAGGTCGAGGATCTCGCCCGAGTGGTAGCCGGCCAGCGGCACTTCAGAGGTCCCGACCAGGTACAGGTCGTCGGCCTCCACGCGGTACACCTCGTCGGCGTGGGCGCCGAGGAAGCCGGTGCCTGCCATGATCTCGGGCCGCACCAGCACAGGCGGCACCATCAGCGTGAAGCCGTTCTCGGTGGCGGTGCGCACCGCAAGCTGGAAGAGGCCGAGCTGCAGCAGCGCGCCGAACCCGGTGAGGAAGTAGAACCTCGACCCCGACACCTTGGCACCGCGCTCCATGTCGATCAGCCCGAGCGACTCGCCGAGCTCGAGATGGTCCTTCGGGTTGTCGATGGCCCTCGGCTCGCCGACGGTGTCGAGCACCACGAAGTCGTCCTCGCCGCCGGCCGGGACACCGTCGATGATGAGATTCGAGATGGCCATGTGGGCGGCGCTGTAGACCCGTTCGGCCTCGGCCTGGGCGGACTCGGCGGCCTTGACCTTCTCGGCGAGGTCCTTGGCCGCGGCGAGCAACGCCGGCCGTTCGTCCGGGGTGGCCTTGCCGACCAGCCTGCTGGCGGCCTTCTGCTCGGCGCGCAGGTTGTCGGCGGCCGAGATCGCGGCCCGCCTCGCGGTGTCGGCGTCGGCGAGCGCGTCGACGAGACCGGGGTCCTCGCCCCTGGCCAGCTGTGAAGCGCGTACGGCGTCGGGGTTCTCTCGCAGCACCTTCAGGTCGATCACGGGCGCAACCCTACGGGGTCGGCCGGGGTCCTGGCATAACCGCGCAACGTCGCCGCCGAGCCGGCTCCAGCCGCATAACTTTACAATTGCATCACTTGTCACAGCACCTGACACGCCTGTCACAATGGAGCGGATGTCAGAGATACCTGGCCCGACACCGAGCCCGTGGTGGCGGAGTCTGCAGGCCGCGTCGACCCGGCGCGCGCTGTTGTTGACGGCCCTCGGCGGCCTTCTGATCGCCGGGGTGATCACCGCCCTCCCGACGACCGACCCGAACGGCGGGCTCACCGCCAACTCGATCTCACTCGGCCCCCGCGGCAACGACACGTTCGACCATGCCAAGAGCGGCGACTGCCTGAACTGGCCGGACCGCACACCGGACGCCGCGGAGATCGTGGACTGCGCCGGTGAGCACCGGTTTGAGGTGGCGCAGTCGGTGGACATGCGGACGTTCCCGGGCAGTGAGTACGGCCCGGACGCCGCGCCGCCGTCGGCGGCACGCATCCAGCAGATCAGCCAGGAGCAGTGCTCGGCCGCGGTCAAGCGCTACCTCGGGGTGCGCTTCGATCCCAACTCCCGCTTCACCATCAGCATGCTGTGGTCCGGTGACAAAGCCTGGCGGCAGTCGGGTGAGCGGCGCATGCTGTGCGGCCTGCAGCTGCCCGGCCCGAACAACCAGCAGCTGCCGTTTAAGGGCAGGGTCGCCGAGATCGACCAGTCGAAGGTGTGGCCTGCGGGCACCTGCCTGGGTATCGACTCCGCGACCAATCAGCCCACCGACATTCCCATCGACTGCGCCGCACCGCACGCGATGGAGGTCACCGGTGCGGTCAACCTGGCCGCGAAATTCCCGGACGCGGTCCCGCCCGAGCCGGAGCAGGACACGTTCATCAAGGACGAGTGCACCAAGCTGACCGACGCCTACCTGGCCCCGATCAAACTGCGTGACACCACGCTGACGCTGGTCTACAGCACGGTGTCGCTACCGAGCTGGTCAGCGGGCAGCCGCCAGGTGTCGTGCAGCATCGGCGCCACCCTCGGCAACGGCGGCTGGTCGACTCTGCTCAACAGCGCCAAGGGCCCGTTGATGATCAACGGGCAGCCACCCGTCCCCCCGCCGGACATCCCGGAGGAGCGCCTGAACCTGCCGCCGATCCCGATGCCGGAGTCGTCCGGCAGCTCGTCGGACTCGTCGAGTTCAAGCTCGTCGTCTTCGAGCTCGTCGTCTTCGAGCTCGTCGGGTTCGAGCTCCGATGACAGCCAGCAGTCGACCGTGCACGGGCCGCAGACCCCGGCACAGCCCGAGCAGCCGGCCGGTCAGGTTCCGGAGTCGGGTAACACGTTCCTCAACGGAGCGCCGCCGGCTCCGCCCGCGCCCCCTGCCGACCAGTTGCCTCCGCCTCCGCCTCCGCCTGTAGATCAGCTGCCACCGCCTCCCGCACCGGCGCCACCGGTGCCCGGTCCGCCGCTCGCACCGCCACCGCCGCCGCCACCCGGGGTGTAGCCCGATGGCCGTGCGGATGAGCCCGCAACGGTTCGACGAGCTGGTCGGCGACGCGCTGGATCTGATCCCGCCGCAGCTGGCCAAGGCGATCGACAACGTGGTCGTCCTCGTCGCCGACCGCAACGAGGAAGAACCCGAACTGCTCGGTCTCTACGAGGGCGTCGCACTGACCGAACGGGACTCCTGGTATGCCGCCGGCTCGTTGCCGGACGCCATCACGATCTACCGCGGGGCCCTGCTGGACATCTGCGACAGCGAAGCGGAGGTGGTCGACGAGGTGGCCATCACCGTGATCCACGAGATCGCCCACCATTTCGGTATCGACGACGACCGCCTCCACGAACTCGGCTGGGGCTGACCCGTCCGCCCTGCCCGTTCGTGAAATGGCCGCGCGGCAACCGGGACCCGTCACCGGCGGGTGCTATGAACGGGGCATGACCAATCAGTGCCGCGCCTGCCGTTCAGGGCTGGAGCACTGCCACGGCGCGCTCATCCACCACGCCTACCGTCGTGCCGAATGCACCGAGGACGGCTGCATCGCCACCGACAGCGTCCATGAGATCCACCTCGACTGCAGCGCGGTCGGATGCGTGTGCGACGAGCACGTGACGGTCTCAGCCCATCGGGTCGGCTGAGGCCGCCGGGTCCACGCCGGTCGTCACCGGGGTGTCCGGGTCGAACGGCGGGGTGAACTTGCCCCACTGCACACAGCTCCACCGGCCCTCGGTGACCGGGGCCAGCACCACGGATTCGGTGTTGGCCAGGTGGTGGTCGACCGCGAACCGGCTGTCCACCCCGGCCAGTACCGCCGACACCAGACGGATGGCGGCGCCGTGGCTGACGACGATGATGTCGTCGTGCCAGCCCGGATCGTCCAGGTAGCGCATCCGCAGCTGCTCGAGCACGGGCACGTATCGGTCGATCACCTGCCGCGCCGACTCGCCGCCGGGCAGGGCGAGATCGAGTTCTCCTTCGTGCCAGCGCCGGTAGATGCTGTTGAACTGGTCGTGGGCGGCCTCGTCGTCGCGGTTCTCCAGCTCACCGACCTGCACCTCGTGCAGACCTTCGAGTTCGTGGCGGCCGTGCGCCGGCGCGGTGAGCTCGGCCGTGATGTGGTGCGCGGTCTGGACGGCGCGGATCGCGATCGAGTGCGCGACCAGCGCCGGCGGACGGGCCAGCGTCCGGGCGAACGAGCGGGCCTGGTCGCGCCCGAGATCGGTGAGCTCAGCCCCCGGCGGCAGCGTGTCGAGCCGGCGTGCCACGTTGCTGTGGGTCTGGCCGTGCCGCACCAGCACCAGGCGCCCGCTCACGGTCGCCCCTCCCGGAGCCGGTCCAACCACGCCGTCGCGCCGTCCGTCGGCGGCGGCACCGCGCCGACGACCTCGCCGGTCGGCCAGGACCCCAGGTAGCGCACGTCCGCGCAGCGGCGGTACAGCGCCCGCAGGGCCTCGGCGACCAGCACGTCGTCGATGTGCCCGACGAAGTCGAGGAAGAACTTGTAGGTGCCCAGTTCGGTGCGGGTAGGCCGCGATTCGATGTTGGTCAGGTCGATGTCGCGGACGGCCAGCTCGGTCAGCGCCGACACCAGCGCGCCGGGCACGTTGGCCAACTGCAGCACCACCGAGGTGCGGTCGGCACCGGTGCGCTTCGGGGGCTGACCGGGGCGGCCCGCGAGCACGAACCGGGTTCGTGCATTCGGCTCGTCGACGACGTCGCGGGCCAGCGCCTCCAGGCCGTACCGCTCGGTGGCGAGCGCAGTGCTGACGGCGGCGTCCGCGCGTTCGGCCGCCACGTCCTGTGCGGCCGCGGCGTTCGAATTGGCGGGCACCAGTTCGGCGTGCGGCAGCCGCTGGGCGAGCCAGCGCCTGACTTGCGCGGCCGCCACCGGATAGGCGGCCACGGTGCGGATGTCCGCCGCGGCGACGCCGGGACGCACCGCGATCGTGAACGCCACATCCAGGGTCAATTCCGCGAAGATCTGCAGTGGGGTGCCGACGGCCAGGCTGTCCAGGGTCGGGATCACCGACCCGTCGATCGAGTTCTCGATCGGCACGCAGGCGTAGTGCGCGTCGCCGGACCGCACGGCCGCCAGCGCGGCCGAGGTGGATTCGGCGGGGATCCGGGTCACGGGCTCCGGCCCGGCGTCCGGGGTCGGCGGCGGGATCAGCCCGCTGGCCTCGATGGCGCGCAGCGCCGCCTCGGTGAACGTCCCCTCCGGGCCGAGGTATGCGATGCCGGGCACCGCACCACCCTAACGGTTGCCCCGGTAATCCCGTTCCGCTGCGGAAGCCCTTGCGCGGCGGTGGCGAGGGTAGTTAAGTTAGCCTCACCTTACCAACTTGAGGAGGCGGCGATGACCCCATCGACAGCGACTTCAGCCCCCACTACCGCGGAGCGGATCCGCAGCGCCTGCGCACGGGCCGGGGGCGCGATGCTCGCCGTGGAAGGCATCGACCCGACGGCCACGCCGGTGCACCACCTGCTCGACGACGGGTCGTTCGCGATCACCGTGCCCGGGGACGGCCCGCTGGCCGCCGAGGTGACCTCGAAGGGCAACGCGGGCATCCAGGCCGTCCTGGAGATGACCGACTACGCGCCGCTGCCGTTGCGGGAACCGGTGCGCTCGCTGGTCTGGATTCAGGGCAGGCTGCGCGACGTGCCGCTCCCCGAGGTGCCGGCGCTGCTGGATCTGATCGCCGCAGCGGAACCGAACCCGGCTCTGCTGCAGGTCGAGGCGGGGCATCGCGGTCCCGGAAGCGGACACCGCGACGAGACCCGCTACGCGCTGATGCGGCTGGAGATCGAGTCGGTGGTGGTCGCGGACTCGACCGGCGCCGAGTCCGTCGCGCTCAGCGCCCTGCTGGGGGCACGACCGGACCCGTTCTACGCCATGGAGTCGTGTTGGTTGCAGCACATGGAGTCGGCACACCGCGACGTGGTCGACCGGCTGGCAGCCCGGCTGCCCACCTCGCTGCGGCAGGGTCGGGTACGACCTCTCGGGCTGGACCGCTACGGGGTGCAGCTACGGGTGGAGAGCGAGGACGGCGACCACGACGTCCGACTGCCGTTCACCCGTCCGGTCGAGAACGTGACCGGCCTGAGCCAGGCCATCCGGGTACTGATGGGCTGCCCGTTCCTCAACGGCCTGCGCGCCCGCGGCGCCTGAGCCGTCCCCAGCCGACGCGGCCACTACCGTGTCTGCGGTGGGCGTGACCGCAGAAGGACCGACCGACGAGCAGCGGCGCGCACTGCGCGTCGAGATCGGTGTCGTGCTGGCGGTGACGTTCGCCCTCAGCGGCTACACCGCGCTGCTGCGCCTCATCGAGAGCGTCCTGCTCGGTTTGTCCGATCAGATCGTGGCGCTCAACCCGATCCGCTCACCGTTCGACCTGATCGACCTCGGCTTGAACCTGGCCGTGCTGTTCCAGCTGCTGGCCTGGGGCGCACTGGCGGTGTACCTGCTGTGGCGCGGCGGAGACGGTCCGGCCCGCATCGGTCTGGCCCCGATCCGTTGGCGCGCAGATGTTCTCGGCGGCGTCGGGCTGGCGCTGCTGATCGGGGTGCCCGGGCTGGCGCTGTACCAGATCGCCCGGCTGCTCGGACTCAACGCGTCCGTCGAGCCTGCCGAACTCAACGACACCTGGTGGCGGATTCCACTGCTGTTGCTGCTGTCCTTCGGCAACGGCTGGGCCGAGGAGGTGGTCGTGGTCGGATTCTTGCTGACCCGGCTGCGCCAACTGCAGGTCAACCCGTGGACGGCGCTGCTCGCCTCGAGCGTGCTGCGCGGGATCTACCACCTCTATCAGGGCTTCGGAGCCGGTCTGGGCAATATCGCGATGGGCCTGGTGTTCGGTTACGTGTACCAGCGCACCGGTCGACTGTGGCCGCTGATCATCGCGCACACCCTGATCGACGCGGTTGCGTTCGTCGGGTATTCGCTGCTCTACGACCAGATCAGCTGGCTACTCTGACCGTGCGGCGACACCGCTGCCGACAGCGCCGGCGCGTACATTCTTGTCGTGACCGACAAGCGGCCGCCGCTCCCGGGGCCGGTTCCGCCTCCTCCTCCGCGCCCAGGCCAGGGCCGTCGTGAGCCGTCACAGGTGATCCGGCGCGACCCGAACTACCGTCCCGTGTGGCCGCCCAACCCGCCGACGCCGCCGCGCAGGCCGGCGCCGCCGGTCGCGCCGCCACCGTCTCCGCCGACGCGTCACCCACCGTCGCCCAACCCGCCGCCCGCCCGGCCGCGACCGGCCTCACCACCGCCGCCGCCTCCGCCGCCACGGCAACGAAAGACCGCTCCCGCACCACCCCCGCCCCCGGCAGCTGCCCGCAGAAAACCCCGGCGGCTGCGCCGTCTGCTCCGCATCGCGGCGGTGCTCGTGCTGGTGGCCGCCGTCGGCACGGTCGCCGCCGGCGTGTGGATCGATTCGTCGCTGACCCGGGTGCCCGCGCTGACCGGTCTGGCCGATCGCCCCGCACAGGGCAAGGGCACCACCTGGCTGCTGGTCGGTTCCGATGCCCGCGAGGGCCTGACTCCCGAGCAGCAGGCCGCGCTGGCCACCGGCGGTGAACTCGGCGGTGGCCGCACCGACACGATCCTGCTGGTGCATCTGCCCGGCCTGGGCGGCAGCACTCCGGCCACGATGGTGTCGATCCCCCGGGATTCCTACGTCTCGATCCCTGGCTACGGCAGCGACAAGATCAACGCCGCATTCTCCGCCGGTGGTCCGCAGTTGCTCGCGCAGACCGTCGAGGCGTCGACCGGTCTGCGTATCGACCACTACGCCGAGATCGGCTTCGGCGGGTTCGCGGGGCTGGTCGACGCCGTCGGCGGGGTGACGATGTGTCCGGCGGAGCCGATCAGCGACCCGCTGGCCGGCATCGACCTGCCCGCCGGATGCCAGCGCCTCGACGGGCGGTCGGCGCTGGGCTTCGTGCGGTCCCGCGCCACCCCACGCGCGGATCTGGACCGGATGGCCAACCAGCGCCAGTTCATGGCCGCGCTGGTGGAACGCGCGTCCAGCCCGACCGTGCTGCTCAACCCGCTGCGCTGGTATCCGATGCTGCGGGCCGCGGCGGACACCGTGGCCGTCGACGACGGCGACCACGTGTGGGACCTCGCCCGGCTGGCGTGGGGGTTGCGCGGCGACGTCGTGAACGTGACGGTGCCGATCGGAGAGTTCACCTCCAACGGATCGGGATCCATCGTGGTCTGGGACACCGACGCCGCGCAGCGGCTGTTCTCCGCATTGGCGTCGGACTCACCCATCCCTCAGGACGTCATCGACGCCGGCCGCCGGTAGACGTCTGTAGACATCTTGGCGCCAGCCAGCAAATTGTGTAGGCCACGTCACCATGCCCATCCTTACTAAGGCGAAACTTGCCTCGGTAAGGATGACCTTTGCTGAAAAGCAGGTATGACCTGGTCTATTCTCGGGCCATGACTTCCGCCGCCGCCATCGACGCCCTCGACACCAAGTTCCACCGGCTCCTCAACGACCAGGTGCGCAGCGAACTCGGTGCGTCCCAGCAGTATCTCGCGATCGCGGTGTATTTCGACAGCTCCGACCTACCGCAACTGGCCAAGTTCTTCTATCGCCAGTCGGTCGAGGAGCGCAATCACGCGATGATGCTGGTGCAGTACCTGATCGACCGCGGCGTCGAGGCCGAGATCCCCGCAGTCGATCCGGTGCGCAACGCGTTCGACACACCCCGCGACGCCATCGCCTTGGCGCTCGATCTCGAGCGTGCCGTGACCGAGCAGATCAGCAGTCTGGCCGCCACCGCCCGCGACGAGGGCGACTACCTCGGCGAGCAGTTCATGCAGTGGTTCCTGAAGGAGCAGGTGGAAGAGGTCTCGTTGATGACCACGCTGGTCCGCATCGCCGAACGGGCGGGCTCGGACCTGTTCCACCTGGAGGACTACGTCGCGCGTGAGATCGCCGCGCCGTCGGCGGACTCGACGGCACCGAAGGCCGCCGGCGGCGCGCTCTAGTCGCGTTCGACGCCGGTCGCCCCGGTCTGGAGCCACGACTTGGTGCGGCCCGGGTGGTTGGTCGCGATCCAGGCCACTCCGAGGTCACGGCAGTACTGCACGTCCTCGTAGTGGTCGACGGTCCAGCAGTACAGCGCGCGGCCCTGGGCGGCCGCCCGGTCGACGAGCTCCGGGTATTCGCGCAGGGTCGCGATGCTAGGCCCCACCGCGGTGGCGCCGACTGTGGTGGCCGCACCGCCACCGAGGAAACGCGAGGTCTCCCCGAGCAGCACCGTGGGCAGCATCGGGGCCGCCCGCCGCACTCGCCACACCGCGGCCGCGGAGAAAGACATCACCACCGCGCGCGCCAGATCGGCGGATGCCGGTGCCGCGATACCGAACCGGTGCAACAGCGCGAGCACCTTGCTCTCCACCAGTGCGCCGTACCGGACGGGGTGCTTCGTCTCGATGAACATCTTCACCGGCCGGTTCCAGTCCAGGACCAACGTGACGAGTTCTTCGAGCGTCAGCAGCCCGGTGCCCCCGGTGCTGCCGTCCGCCTTCGAACCGGGGTGCCAGGAACCGAAGTCGAGATCGCGCAGCTGCGCCAGCGTCATCTCGGAGACCAGGCCGGTTCCGTTCGACGTGCGGTCCAGCCTGCGGTCGTGCAGGCACACCAGATGCCCGTCGCGGGTCAGTCGCACGTCGCATTCGACCGCGTCGGCGCCCTCCTCCAACGCAAGCTCGTAGGCCGCCCTGGTGTGCTCCGGGCGATCCGCCGACGCACCTCGGTGAGCGACCACGAATGGATGACCGCCGAACGTCCCGCCGGAGCTCATGGGGCTATGCTGCCGGGTTCGCCCCGGAGCGCTCAACCGCACGCGCGGGTTCGGCGTCCACGGAGTCCTCGGATCGGCCCGGGGCGTCGGGGTTTCCTTCGTCCTCGGCGACGGCTCGGTGGGCCGGTTTGCCGGGCATGGCCTCGACCATGACCCAGCGCCGGGACGGCCGCTCCACCGGCTGCCGCTCGAAACCGAGGAACACGCGTAACGCGGCGAGCACCGCGGCGGCGGCGACCAGATACGCGACGACCGTGGCGACCGTGTTGTCCGCGATGCCCTGCGGGTCGGCGGTGAAACTGGTCGCGAACGCGAACACCGACACCGCGGTGCTCGCGACCCAGAGCAGCCACCACAGCAGGATCGGTCTCTGCAGCCGGCGCTGTCGCTCTTCGGCGCCGGCGAGTTCGGTCACGAAGACCGGGGCCCACAGCAGGTTGACGAACGGGATCAGGCAGCCCAGGCGCAGCATCCACCTGGATCTGGGTTCCGGCTGGCCGAGATGACCGAACGCCGCCGCCCGCCGTGCGATCAGCCAGTTCAACAGCACGACGATGCCGGCGACCGTCATGAACGCCGCCACCACACTGACCGCGACGCCACCCCAGGTGGCCGCTCCGGCGATCCACGGGTGCAGCAGCACCGAGCGGTTGATGATCAGCAGCACGTAGCGCACGAGATGGACGAACGCGGCGGCACCCAGCGCGGCGGCCGCCATCACCAGCGTCATCCGGACCGCGGTCGCCGACGGCCCGGTGCGCGGGGCGGTCTGCTCGACCGGGGTGTCGAACTGCTCGACCAGGCCCCAGCGCGGGATGGTCTGGTATCGGGGGGTGGGACCGAGGTCACGGCGCCCACGGCGCGGACGCGGCGGCGCGCCGGGCCGGACGGCCACCCAGCGGTAACCGGACGGGAGCCGCTGACCCTGCGGCGCGGCGTCCCGGGCCGGGCTGCGCCATTCGGATCCGGAAGCGTGGCCAGACGGTGCGAGCAGGGTGCCACGACAGCGCGGGCACCACACCCGCTGCCGGTCGCGCACGTTCCACCGCGTCCCGCACTGGGAACACACTTGGATCATCGGACCAGAGTAAGTCAGACCGTGCCGGCATCTCCGGCGTCGGTGACCACAGGGCGTCCCGCCCCCGCCCAGGCCAGCATGCCGCCGGTGACGTTGACCGGTTCGTAGCCGTTGCGGACCAGGTATTGCGCGACCCGCTGCGAGCGGCCGCCGGCATGGCAGACCACGAACAACTGCGCCTTGTTGTCGATCTCGGCCATCCGCGCGGGCACCTCCCCCATCGGGATGTGCTGGGCGCCCGGCGCGTGGCCTCGCTGCCACTCGTCGTCCTCGCGCACGTCCAGCAGAACCACATTCTCGTCGAACTCGACCGGAACGTCGCCGATCGCCACCTGCCGCACGTCGGTGTCATCCATGACTTCATGCTGGCACGCGCTCCGCCCGGGTGGCCAGGACGGGAGAGCAGCAATAATCGCCCGGACGACACTATCCACAGTTTCCACAGCTTCATCCACAGAGCCCGCCCCAGTCCGCCGGGGTTTCTGTGGATAACCTGCCCGCCCACCGCCTACGCGATCAACAGGCCACGATCGCCCCGAGCGAAATACGTTGCCGTGCTAACCAATTTGGCGTCACACGGTGTTAAGTGACAGCATTTGCCAGTCGACTTCTCAGCGCGATCACAAGGGGTTATGATCGCCGTCACACGAGTGGGCTTGTGACTGATCTCACTGAGCGCAGGGTCCGGGGAGGTAAACAGCGTGCACAGGAGGAGCGTCTGATGGCGTCGTCTTCGATGGATTCGGGGTCGGCCTTCCAGCCGTCGGAGTGGCCGTCCTCCGCGCGTGTCTACACCCGCAGTCAGTTGATGGCCTGCATGCGGGCCGGGCTCATCGCCCTGGTCCTGCTCGGCATCCTTGCGCTGATCGTCCTGTACTGACCGTCCCCCACGTTCACCCGCGCGCGCTTCCCGGCAGCCGCCACAGCACGCGGTAACTGCCCGAGGCCGCCACCGGTCCGAAATCGTGAGAATCGCTCGCCCCTGCCGCACGCGGATTGTCCGACCGGGCCTCGAACACCGACCCGTAGACGTCGCCTACGCGTTTGACCAGCCAGCGGGTCGACGTGTTCGGATGCCGGAAGATCCTCAACTGCCCTTCGCGGGGCCGCCCGTCACGCCACGCCAGCAACATGTCCCCGGGCTTCAGCGTGGGCAACATGGAGTCCTCCACCACCACGAAACGGCGCACCGGCCAGTCGAACCCGGAGTCCTGTGGCCCATGGCTTCGCCGCATCGCCTAAGGGTAAGTTAGGGCCATGCTGCATCGACTGTTCGCCAACGCAACCCCTGCCCACGCCCACTGCGATCTGTACTGCGGCGTCTACGACCCCGCGCAGGCCAAGATCGAGGCGCTGTCCTGCCTCAAGACGATCCAGAAATACCACGACTCCGACGATGAGCACTTCAAGACCCGCGCCATCATCATCAAGGAACGTCAGGCCGAAGAGGTCAAACACCACCTGATGGTGCTGTGGGCCGACTTCTTCACCAAGGACCACTTCGAGCAATTCCCGAACCTGCACCAGCTCTTCTGGGACGGCGTGCACGGTGCCGGCGACGTCAAGAAGTCGCTCGACGTGGCCGTCGCCGAGAAGCTGCTGAAGACGATCGACGAGATCGCCGACATCTTCTGGCAGACCGACAAGGGCAAGCAGATGGGCGTCTACCCGCCTGCCTGACCCACCCCACCAACGCCTGCCCGGCTCGGTCGTCGACCGAGCCGGGTTTTGTTTGTCCAGCTAGCAGTCGTGTCCTCTTGTCTGCCAACAGGCTTGTGCCGCATTCTGTGCCAATCGACCCAGAGGCGTGTCGGGCGTTGGTCTGGATGCCAGGAGGCGAAATGGAGTTCGGGTCCGGACGGGCGATCGAGATCGCCCCGTTTCATTCACGCGGATCTCTCAAAGGGTTCGTCGTCTCGGGCCGGTGGCCCGACTCCACCAAGGAGTGGGCACAGCTGCTCATGGTGGCGGTCCGCGTCGCGTCGATGCCGGGGCTGCTGTCCACCACCACGATCTTCGGGGTGCGCGAGGAACTGCCCGAGGAGCCCGAGCCCTGCACGGTCGGGCTGGTGCTCGCCGAGGGCACCGTGGTCGGGGACTCGGCGGTGCCCCCCGGCCACTTCGCCGATCGTCAGCCCCCGGCGCTGATGATGCTGCATCCCCCCTCGGAGACCACGCCGTCACTTCCCGAGTGCACCGGCGCGGCGTCGGGCTGCGTGCTGCTGCCCGGGCTGCCGCACCTGGGTCTCGAACACCGCGCCGCATGGGTCGAGGCCGAATCCGACGGCACGGTGACCTCGATGGTCAGCCGCGTCGGGGTGGATCCGATCAGCCATCCCGACACCGCGATCCTCGCGATGCTGCTGGCCGCCTGACGGCCCTTCCGGTACCAGACCGCTGCGGGCGTGTCGGTCCTCAGGCGAACCGGCCGCGCCGCACAGGCCGGTGGCGGATCATCCCTGCCGGCCTGCCACTGGCTACTGACACCGTGACGAGAGGTGCGTCACACCGCGGACGCGGACGTTTGCCGTATCACATGCCGAGAAGCGACTTGCCGGCGCTGGGCAGAACCCAGGGACACCCAGCCTCCAGCAAACCAAACGTGGTCTGCGCCACCCCTTCTGCGATCGTTGCCGACGGTACATGAGGCAACTTATGTGACTGCAGCTGTCAAAGAGACGTGCGTATGCTGGCTACGGAGCCGTTAGTATTTGCTTAACCGCACCGTACTATGGCGGTGCGAGGTGCGAATACCGACGCCGTTCACGCCAGCAGCGGCACGTCACAGCGCCGACCGGGACGACTTTTACCCGGTTTGCACTTGGTTGTGGCCACAACTGTCGCTACGATAATCAGCAAATACGCCGCCCTATGAACCCGCTCGCCTGTATGTGGAGGTCATCCCAATGAGCAATACGTTTGCCGCTCGCCTCAACCGCTTGTTTGACACGGTCTACCCGCCCGGACGCGGGCCGCACACCTCGGCCGAGGTGATCGCAGCGCTCAAGGCCGAGGGGGTGACCATGTCCGCCCCGTACCTGTCGCAGCTGCGTTCCGGCAACCGCACCAACCCGTCGGTGGCTACCATGGCCGCGCTTGCCAACTTCTTCCGCATCAAGCCCGCGTACTTCACCGACGACGAGTACTACGAGAAGCTCGACAAGGAGCTGACGCTGCTCGCCGGGATGCGGGACGAAGGCGTCCGCAAGATTGCGGCCAGGACGGTCGGACTGTCGGCCGAGGCCAAGCAGGACATCGTGCAGAAGGTCGACGAACTGCGTCGCCGCGAAAACCTCGACGTTTAACCCTGTCGCGGGCGCGACATTCAGTCGGCAACCGCACCCCGGCCAGCGTGTTCCGGGACGGCGTCATCGGCATCCGCGGTCAGCCGCCGGTACTGGCGGGCGATCTCCAGGATCCACTCTCGATCCGAGTACGTTGCGGGCTGACGAAGCCATGCCAAACCGGGGAATCTCTCCCGCCCCGCCCCTGCGGCTCCGTGCCGCCCCTCGTAGATCCATGCCGCAATCGCGGCCGCCTGCTCGGTCGGTGAGGCGTCCGGTGCCTCCAGCCGCGCCCGCTCCACGAGCTCGTCAAGGTCGGTGACGTCGGCGCCGTTGCTTTCTACCGTGCGCAGCGCGCCGTCTGCGGCGGTGGCCTCCAGGAACAGCGCGTCGGAGATCAGAGACATGCGTTCGGCGACGCGAAAGACGAGCGGGCCCCGTGGACGGACCCCGATCCCGACATCGGGATGGCGGCGGCCGAGCTCATCGAGCAGGGGCTGGATCGTGCGCAGCTCCCGGCGCGCGCCGAACCAGTCCTCCAAGCTGGGCAGCAGGGAGCCGGCCGCGACGATCAGCATCGCGCAGCCCAGCAGCGTCGCCGCCGCACCGACCCCGACCGGTCCGGAGGTGCCGACCGCCCGCAGCAGGAAGAACGCCAGCGCTAGCACGATCAGCACGATGCCGACGGTGAAAACGAACAGCGCCCGGCCCCGGCGGGTCCGATTGGAATGGCGCAGTCCGGCCCACACCACCAGGCTGAGCGCCAGCAGCACATAGAGCAGCGGAAGCAGCCACGGCAGCGCATTGCCGCCGATCCCGAGGTTGCGCCGCAGATATTCGTCGGGCGCCATCTCGGGCTGTTGCCCCGCCGCCAGGAACATCCCGAAACTGAAGGCGGCGATCACCGCGGCGACGCCGTACTGGAACATCGCGATCCGTCTGACGGTGGCGGGGGCGCGGTTGGACGACACCGTCGTGATCATCACGCAGCTGCCGGCCGCGCAGGCCACCAGCGCCACTTGGCTGAGCCCCATCGAGATGTTCGGCCAACGCAGCAGGGTGTCGATCAACAGGGTCAGCGGCTGCCAGTTCAGTGCGGCGACCAGGGCGAGGCTGCCCAGCGCCAAGATCATCGCCGTGCTCACCAGGGACTGCTTGTTGACCAGTGCCCAGCCGATACGCAGGCCGGTGGCCAGCCCCAGGAGACCGGCGATCACCCAGACGATCAACCAAACGCCTCTCCGAGACGGACCTGGACGATCGAGGATCGGTCCGAAGGCAGCCGTCCGAGCCGGTAGATCAGCAGTGCGGCGAAGTCCTCTGCCTCCTGCTCGGCGTCCTCCCCGCTGGGTCCCATGCAACCGGTGCGCTGATTGAGCATGTAGCCGATGAGTTCCGAGCTGGCCAGCTCGGTGCTCTGCCTCGCCGCCTGCACCACCGGGATCCCCTCGTGACCCAGCACGAGATGCCCGAGTTCGTGGGCCAGCGTTCGATCCCAGGCGGGCAGCCCCTGCTGGATCAGGAAAACGTCATGGTCGGCGTACTGCCGCCACTGTCCGCACACACCCGGCGGCAGTTCGGCCGTGGCGAGTTCGATGGGCCTGCCCCGGTTTTCACTGACGGCTTCGACCAGACGCGGTAGTGACACCTCGCCATGGCGCGGGGCCAGGGCGAGCACGTCACTGACCGCTCCGGTGACGCTGCGGCTCGCGGGCATGAATCCTCCTCTCGGTGGAGTCCACTATGCGCGCCCGTCCCGGCGGGATGGGCGCCACTGTCAGTTCATGAAGCGCGCGGTGGCGGCGGTGCGCACTCCTTGTCCGGCTCTGGCCTGTCGGTAACCGACCAGCCCCCCGGCCCCGGTGAGGACCAGTAACCCGGCCAGTCCGGGCAATGCCAGCGCCGCAATCTGGGATATCCCGGCTCCGCGCAGATAATCGCCGTATCCGACCCGGTTGGCCGACGCGGGGACAGTGAGGTCGGCCCCGACCGTGGTCGTCGTGGTCTGCTGCCGAGGCGGCGGTTTCTCGGCGAACCGGCGAGGACCGGCGGACGTCGCGGGACCCGAGCCGGCAGCGGCAGGTCCCGGCGCACCGCCGACGGCGGGGACGGTGATCAGGATCGGCACGCTGACCGGCGCCTCGGGCAGGTCACCGGCGGCGACGCCGACATCGGGCACCACGTCCAGCACGTCGGGATGCTCGGGTTCACCGACCGGCGGTTCGACTCCGGGCCGCATGACCCCGCCCGGCACCGGCCGGATCGAAGGCACCCCCTGCGGCGGCCCTTCGCCGTAGTCGTTGTCGGATCCGGGCCCGTCGTCGGGGATGTCGGACCAGGGCCACGGCGGCCACGGCCAGGGCCAGCCCGGTTCGCAGTCCTTGTCTGCGCCCTCGCAACAGGGCGGACGCGGGCTCAGCGCACCGTCGTCCTCGGCGCCGGGCTCGTCGGATACGGGCGGGGACTCGGTGCTGTCGCCGCCGTCGTCCTTCCCCTCCGCATCGGGAGAGGAGTCGGGATCCAGGTCCGGTTCGCCTTCCTGGCCGTCCCCGGCATCGTCGCCAGGCTTGGCCCCGTCGGGGTCGCGCCCGTCGGCGGCACCGCCGAGGGTCTCGGGGCGGGCGGGGCTGTCGGCGACGTCCTCGGCCGGCGTGCGGGTGTCGGCCGAAGCGGTGGCGCCACCACCGACCAACAGCCCGGAAATCACCAGGCAGGCTGCTGCAGCGACACGCGCACCCCCACCCACGTTGTCACCACCCTTCGGCGAACCGCGCCGCCGTCTGACCCCGATGTGGGTCGATTCTCGCACAACCGGCCTGTTCCGTTTGCTGCGTGGCGCAAACCGGCCCATCATCCAGGGCGCGGGGACATCCGGTCCGGCCGTGAACGCTAGTGTTGGTCACCATCACCGCCGAATCGGCGGCGGACGTGCCGATGAGTCGACTGGGAGGCCGCAGGGATGAGTCTGTTCAAACGACGGAAATCCCGCGCCACCCGGAAGGCGGAGGCCCGCGCCATCAAGGCCAAGGCCAAGCTGGAAGCGAAACTGTCGGCCAAGAACGAGGTCCGCCGGTTCAAAGCCGAGCAGAAGGCGCAGGCCCGCGCGCTGCGATCCCAACTGAAGGCGCAGCGCGACAGTGACCGCGCCGCGCTCAAGGTTGCTGAGACGCAATTGAAGGCCGCCCGTGAGGGCAAACTGTTCTCGCCCAGCCGGATCCGCCGGGCGCTCACCGTGTCGCGTCTGCTGGCTCCGGTGGTGGTGCCGCTGGTGTACCGCGCGTCGATCTCGGCCCGCGGACTGATCGACGAACGCCGCGCCGACCGGCTCGGTGTCCCGCTGAGTCAGCTCGGCCAGTTCTCCGGGCACGGCGCGCAGCTGTCGGCCCGGATCGCCGGCGCCGAGCAATCGCTGCGCATGATCGCCGAGAAGAAGCCCAAGGACGCCGAGACCAAGCAGTTCGTCAATGCGATCACCGAGCGGCTGACCGATCTGGGGGCCGCCGTGGCCGCCGCCGAGAACATGCCGTCCGCCCGCCGGCGCACCGCCCACGCGGCGATCGCCGAGCAACTCGACGGCATCGACGCCGACCTGATGGCCCGCCTGGGCGTGGTCTGACCCTCTTGTCCAGAGGCCCGGCGCGACTGCGCGGCGCGGCTGCAGGGCTGCTCACGGCAGCCCTGACCCTGGCGGCGCACAGTGCCGGCGGCGGGCTGCTCCCCGTCGGGGCGTCGGCTGTCCAGCTGGTCCTGGTCGCCGCGGTCGTCGCGGCCGTGACCTCGGCAGTCCCGCGCACCGACCGGCTGCCGGTGCTGGTGGGCGTGCTGGGCGCCGGCCAGGTCATCGGGCATGCGGTGCTCTCGGTGCACGGTCACCCGCACAGCGCGCCCCCTGCCTCCGCGATGGCGGCGGCACACATCCTCGCGGTGGTGGTCGGTGCGGTGCTGATCGAGATGGCGGCGCGACTGTGCCTGGCGCTGTCGACTGTCCTGCGGATCTTCCGGTCTCGCGGCGTCGCGGCCCCCGCCGCTGCGACGACCACGGCGGTGCGGACTGTCGATCACCCGCTGCGTTCCACCCTGCTGCTCGCCTTCTCCATGTCGCACCGAGGGCCGCCGGTCACTGCGCACCGCTGACCGCAACCTTCCGCTCGACTCCAGAAAGCACAATCGAATGACTGTTGTACAGCGTGCCATGCACGCGTTGCTCATCACCGCCGTGACGTTCGGGCTGGCCGCCGGCGCGCTCGGCTCCGCGTCAACGGCGTGGGCGCACGCCGCCCGCATCGCCAGCGACCCCGGCGAGAACGCCGAGTTGGAGCTGCCGCCCTCCTCGGTGAACGCGACGTTCAACGAACCGATGCAGAGCCAGTTCGCGGCGATGACGGTGGTCGGCCCTGACGGCGCGCTGTGGTCGGACGGCGATCCGACCGTCAACGGCGCCGTCATCGGCGTGGCGGTCCGGCCCGGCGGGCCGGCGGGTGAGTACACGGTGAACTACCGCGCCACCTCCGCCGACGGCCACGTGGTGACCGGGTCCTGGTCCTACCGTGTCCGCACGGCGGCGCCCGCCGCTGCGTCCCCGACTGCCGAAGTCCCCGACACCAGCCCGGTGGCGGCACCCGCCGAGAACGACCGTGCCAGCGGGAGTGTCCCGGTCTGGCCGTTCGTGGTCGCGGCGGTGGCACTCGTCGCGGCCGGCGCGTTGTGGGCGGTTCGGCGCCGGTCATGATCCGCGGGAGGGCGGTGACGGGCGGACTGCTCGTCACCGCGGCGGGTTGCGTCGCGGCGTGGGCGCTGGCCTACCCGTCGGCTCCGCTCGCCGGGGCGGCGGTCAGGACGCTCGCCGATGCCGCCGCCGTGGTCGCACTCGGGCTCACCGCCGTGCCCGTGCTCGACGGCGCCCGGCACCGCGACGAATTGGTCCGGCGCGCCGCCGTACCCCTCGTGGTCGCGGCGGCGGTGTGGGCGGTGGCCGAACTGGTCCGGCTCGTGGTCGCGGCCTCCGAGGCGGCGGGCACCTCGGTGATGCGTCTCGCCGCGGACCAGACCTGGCAGTTCGCGGCGCACACCGCCGTGGGCCGGGCCGGTCTGCTCACGGTCATCGCCGCGGTGTCGCTGGGGGTACTGGCCGCGGCGGCGCCGCCGTCGGGGCCCTGGGGCATCGTCGCGGCCGGAGTGGCCTGCATCGGCATCGTGGGACACCCGCTGACCGGGCATTTGGCGGACAGCCCGGTCGGCGGGGTTGCGGTCGCCGTGCACGCACTGGCGGCGGCGCTGTGGTGCGGAGCGCTCGCCGCGCTGGTGCTGACGGTCGATCATCGCGGCCAGTGGGCCCGGGTGCTGCCCCGGTTCTCGCAACTGTCGGTGGTGTGCGTGGCAGCGCTGCTCGTCGGCGGCACGGCCGCCGGGGCCGGCGTGCTGGATGGGTACCGAGACCTCTACGCCACCGGCTACGGCCGGGTGCTGTCGGCCAAGATCGCGCTGACGGTGCTGCTCATCGGGCTCGGGTGGCGCAACCGGGGGTGGTGGTTACCCGCCGCCCGGACGCACCGCAGCACCGCCGCGGTGTCCCGCACCCGCGCGTACACCGAACTGGCACTGATGGCGCTGACGTTGGCGGCGGCGGCGACGTTGTCGGTGACCGGCTGACACCGAGATGAGCCCGGGTAGCCAGCTGGCATGATGGGAACCCTGCCGGGTGCACACACTCTCAAAGGAGCAGAGATGGCAGACCAGCCGGATCGGCCAGACGAAAGTCCCGATGCCGCAACCCCGGCGGTGCCTCCACCGGCCCCGCCGGTGAAGAAGGCTGCCGCCAAGAAGGCCGCGCCGGCGAAAAAAGCCGCACCGGCCAAGAAGACTCCGGCGACGAAGACCCCGGCCAAGAAGGCTCCGGCTAAAGCTCCCGCGACGAAGGCTGCGGCGAAGAAAGCCGCGCCCGTCAAGAAGGCTCCCGCCAAGAAGGGGCCGGCCGCCAAGGTTGATCTGGCCGCGGCTGCTGAAGAGACTGCGGCGCAAGCGAAGTCGACCGTCGCGACGGCCAGCACCGCGATCACGGCGCCCGTCCCCGCGCCGCCGGACAGCCGCGACTCGTCACGTCTGCCGGTCGCTGCGGCGCTGGTCACCGGCATCCTGGCCCTCCTGGTCGTTGTGCTGGCCGCAAGGCGCAACAGCGGGCACTGACCCGAAAACCCTTGACCCTCACGTGGCGTGAGGGTCGATAGTGATGCCATGAGCACCACTCGTTCCGTCGGCGCCGTCGCCGAACTCACGGGGGTGTCGGTGCGCACGCTGCATCATTACGACCACCTCGGTCTTGTGGTGCCCAGCGTGCGATCAAGTGCGGGCTACCGCGGGTACACCGACGCCGACGTCGAGCGGCTGCACCTGGTGCTCGTGTACCGCGGTGCGGGTCTACCTCTGGAGGAGATCCGCACGCTGCTCGACGACGCGACCGTCGATGTGGTCGAGCACCTGCAACGCCAGCACAAGCTGCTGCTGGAGCAGGCCGACCGTCTCCAGCACATGATCACAGCAGTGGAGGAACTGATGGACGCACATCGCAGCGGGGTCCAGCTGACCGCCGAGGAACAGATCGAGATCTTCGGAACCGCCGTCGCCTCTGGCGAATACGCCAAGGAGGCCGAACAGCGCTGGGGCGGCACGGAGGTGTGGCGGCAGTCCCAACAGCGCAGCGCCGAACTCACCAAGCAGGACTGGATCGAGGTGAAGGCCGAAGGCGATGCCCTACTGGCCGCGTTGGCCGAGGCCAAGCGGGCCGGTGTGGCGCCGGGGTCGCCTGCCGCCGAGGAACTCCGTGTCCGGCACCGGGACTCGATCGAACGGTTCTACGACTGCGACGACGACATGCACCGCTGCCTGGCCCAGATGTACCTCGCCGATGAGCGCTTCACCCGCTACTACGACGACGCCGAGCCCGGGCTGGCACAGTTCGTGCACGACGTCATCGTGGCCGGGTACGACGGCGACTGAGATAATCGCCGCGTGACAGTGACTCCGCGTCCCACCGCTGACCTGGTCGACGAGATCGGCCCCGATGTCCGCAGCTGTGACCTGCAGCTCCGCCAGTACGGAGGCCGTACGGAGTTCGCCGGTCCGATCACCACGGTGCGGTGCTTCGAGGACAACGCGCTGCTCAAGTCGGTGCTCTCGGAACCCGGCGGCGGCGGGGTGCTGGTGATCGACGGGGACGGATCGGTGCACACGGCGCTGGTCGGCGACGTCATCGCCGAACTGGGCCGGTCCAACGGGTGGTCCGGTTTGATCGTCAACGGCGCGGTCCGGGACGCGGCCACGCTGCGCACACTCGACATCGGCATCAAGGCGCTCGGCACCAACCCGCGCAAGAGCACCAAGACCGGTGAGGGCGTGCGCGACGAGGCCGTCGAGTTCGGCGGGGTGGTGTTCACGCCCGGCGACATCGCCTACAGCGATGACGACGGGATCGTCGTCATCGCCGCAGACTGATCACGCCGATCACGCAGAGGCGGTCACCGGCGCCTGGTGCCGCGAGAACGCCAGCGCCTCGTCGTCGACCTTGCCCCGCCGGATCAACTGCAGGTCCAGCAGATAGTTCTGCTTGAGCCGCCACGGTGCCCGCGACCCCTGCTTCGGCAGGTAGTCGAGCGCCCGCAGCACATAGCCGGGGGTGAAGTCCATCAGCGGCCGCTCGTCGACAGCCGTACCGGGATGGCGCGGCTCAACCGTGTCATAACCCTTGCTGTCCATGTGATTGATGACACGGCAGAAGAATTCGGAGACCAGGTCGGCCTTCAGCGTCCACGACGCGTTGGTGTAGCCGATCGTGAACGACATGTTGGGCATGTTGGTCAGCATCATGCCCTTGTAGGCCATCGAGTCGTTGAGTTCCAGCGGCTCCCCGTTGCGGGAGATCGCCGCACCGCCGAACAGCTGAAGGTTCAAACCCGTTGCCGTGACGATGATGTCGGCATCGATGTGCTGGCCGGAGGCGAGCTGGATGCCGGTCTTGGTGAACCGCTCGATGGTGTCGGTGACAACGTCGGCCTTGCCGGACCGGATGGTCTTGAACAGGTCGCCGTTGGGGGCCAGACACAACCGCTCGTCCCACGGGTTGTAGCTCGGCCCGAAATGCTTGGCGACATCGTAGCCTGCGGGCAGTCGGCGCTCAGCCATCGTCATCAACGTCTTACGCATGAAATTCGGGAACTTGCGCGCGATCTGATACTGCACGGACTGGAAGATGATGCTCTTCCACCGGTTCACCACGTAGGCCGCCTTGGTGGGCAGGGTATTGTTCATGCGGACCGTGAACGGGTCCACGTCCGGCAGTGAGCCGATGTACGTCGGCGAGCGCTGCAGCATCGTCACGTGGCCGGCACCCGAATTCGCCAGCGCCGGAATCAATGTCACCGCGGTCGCCCCACTGCCGATGACGACGATCTTCTTGCCCGTGTAGTCCAGCTCCTCCGGCCAGTGCTGCGGGTGGATGATCGTGCCCTCGAAATCGTCCGAGCCGGCGAACTCCGGCGAATACCCCTCGTCGTAGTTGTAGTAGCCGCTGCAGGCCATCAGGTACTTCGCGGAGATCTCGATCTGCTCACCGTCGCGCTCGACCCGCACGGTCCACCGGTTGTCGGCGTCGGACCAGTCGGCGGACTTCACGTCCTGCCCGTAGCGGATGTGCTTGTCGATGCCATACTCGGCGACCGTCTCCTTGAGGTAGGCCATGATCGACGGCCCATCGGCGATGGCCTTCTCCGATGTCCACGGCTTGAACCGGAAGCCCAGAGTGAACATGTCGGAATCGGAACGGATGCCGGGGTACTTGAACAGATCCCAGGTACCCCCGAGATTGTCCCGCCGCTCCAGGATTACGTAGCTCTTGGTCGGGCAGCGATCCTGCAGATGCCAGGCGGCACTGATACCGGAGATTCCGGCGCCCACGATGACAACGTCGACAAATTCGGTCATGGTGTCAAGCTATCAACGCCATGTCGAAGCAGTCAACAGTCTGTTGAGAAACTCGACACAGTGTAAAGTCGCTGTTGTGACTGCCGCCCGACAAGCCCGCCCCGCCCGGGGTCGGCGCGCCGCCCGACCCTCTGGTGACGATCGGGAACTGGCGATTCTGGAGACCGCCGAACGCCTCCTCGAGGACCGTTCCCTGGCCGAGATCTCCGTCGACGACCTGGCCAAAGGAGCGGGCATCTCGCGGCCCACGTTCTACTTCTACTTCCCGTCCAAGGACGCGGTGCTGCTCACGCTGCTGGAGCGCGTGATCGCCGAAGCCGATGCCGCGCTGGCACAGTTGATCGCCGACCGGCCCGCCGACCGCCGCGCGATCTGGCGTCGCGGTATCAACGTCTTCGTCGAGACCTTCGGCGCCCACCGCGCGGTCTGCGCCGCGACCGTCGGGGTGAAGAACTCCAACTCCGAGGCCCGAGCGCTGTGGGCGACCTCGATGCAGCGGTGGATCGACCACATCGCTGCGGTGATCGAGGCCGAGCGCGCCGACGGGACCGCGCCGGTGACCGTGCCGGCCCGCGAGTTGTCGACCGCGTTGAACCTGATGAACGAGTCGGTGATGACCGCCGCCTTCGCCGGCCATCAGCCGTCCATTCCCGATCACCGCGTGCTCGACAACCTGGTGCACATCTGGACCACCAGCATCTACGGCACGGCGGACTGACCTGTCGGTGCGTGATGCGAACATATGTTCGTGTCCACCGCGGCCGTCCTGCACGCTGATCTCGACTCGTTCTACGCCTCGGTCGAGCAGCGCGACGATCCGTCGCTGCGCGGACGGCCGGTGATCGTCGGCGGGGGTGTGGTGCTGGCCGCCAGCTACGAAGCCAAGGCCTACGGGGTGCGTACCGCGATGGGCGGCCGGCAGGCGCGGGCCCTGTGTCCGCAGGCCATCGTGGTGCCGCCTCGTATGGCGGCCTATTCGCAGGCCAGCGCGGCCGTGTTCGAGGTCTTCCACGACACCACTCCCGTCGTGGAACCGCTGTCCGTCGACGAGGCGTTTCTCGATGTCTCGGGCCTGCGGCGGGTGTCGGGCACCCCGGTGCAGATCGGTGCCCGCCTGCGCGAACGGGTGCGTGACGAGGTCGGGCTGCCGATCACGGTCGGGATCGCGCGCACCAAGTTCCTCGCCAAGGTGGCCAGCCAGGAGGCCAAACCGGACGGCCTGCTGCTGGTGCCGCCCGACCGGGAACTGGCGTTCCTGCATCCGCTCCCGGTGCGCCGGCTGTGGGGTGTCGGCGCCAAGACCGCCGACAAGCTGCGCGCGCACGGGATCGAGACCGTGGCCGATGTGGCCGAGCTGAGCGAGACCACACTGGGGTCACTGGTCGGCGGCGCCATGGGCCGTCAGCTGTTCGCGCTGTCGCACAACGTCGATCGGCGCCGCGTGGTGACCGGGCATCGGCGGCGGTCGGTCGGCGCGCAGCGCGCGCTGGGCCGGGCGGGCAGCGCGATGTCCGCCGACGAGGTGGACGCGGTGGTGGTGAATCTGGTCGACCGGATCACCCGGCGGATGCGCAAGGCCGGCCGTTCCGGACGCACCGTGGTGCTGCGGTTGCGGTTCGCCGACTTCGGCCGCGCGACCCGGTCGCACACCATGCCGAGGGCCACGGCGTCGACGGACGCGATCCTCGGCGCCGCACGCGGCCTGGTGGCGGCCGCAAGGCCGCTGATCTCCGAGCGCGGACTGACGCTGATCGGCTTCGCGGTGTGCAACATCGACCGCGACGGCGCGCAACAGCTCGAGCTGCCGTTCGGTCCGGCCCTCGACGCCGAGGACTCACTGGCCATCGACCTGACCATCGACAAGGTGCGCGGACGTTACGGCAACGCGGCCTTGACCCGCGGGGTGCTGGTCGGCCGTGACCCGGGCGTGGAGATGCCCACGCTTCCCGACTGATCCGACCGTTCACCGGTACAACGGTTCGGGTGATCCGGTTCCGTTCGGGACGTGTACACACCGTCAGTCGCTGGAGCGCAGCCCGGCTAACCGGAGCGGGTCCACTCCAGCAGATCGTCCGCGGACCAGGTGTTGACGATGCGTCCCGGTTCCAGACCGACGTCGAGGGCGCGTTGTGCGCCGTAACCGAGGAACTCCAACTGGCCGGGTGCGTGGGAATCGGTGTCGATGGCGAACACGCAGCCGATGTCCATCGCCAACGTGAGCAGACGGGTCGGCGGGTCGCGCCGCTCGGGACGAGAGTTGATCTCGACGGCGGTGCCGGCGTCGCGACAGGCGGTGAACACCTTCTCGGCGTCGAACTTCGATTCGGCCCGGATGCCGCGTCCGCCGGTGACGAGTCGCCCGGTGCAGTGACCGAGCACGTCGGTGTGCGGGTTGGTGACGGCTTTGAGCATGCGCCGGGTCATCGCGGGGGCGTCCATCGCGAGCTTGGAGTGCACGCTGGCGACGACGACGTCGAGACGCTCGAGGAGTTCGGGTTCCTGGTCGAGTGAGCCGTCTTCGAGGATGTCGACCTCGATGCCCGTGAGAATCCGCATGGGAGCGACCTTTTCGCGGATCTCGTCGATGACCTCGAGTTGTTCGCGCAGCCGCTCCGGGGACAGCCCGTTGGCCACCCGCAGCCGCGGCGAGTGGTCGGTGAGCGCACAGTACTCGTGGCCGAGGTCGCGTGCGGCCAGCATCATCTCCTCGATCGGCGCGGACCCGTCCGACCAGTTGGAGTGCACGTGCAGGTCACCGCGCAGCGCGGCGCGGATGTCGCCGCCCCCGAGATCCGGGGCGGCCTCCCGCAGTTCCACCAGGACGTCGGGTTCGTGACCGGCCCAGGCCTGGGCGATGACCTTGGCGGTCTTCGGCCCGATCTTCGGGAGCGACTGCCAACTGTCGGCGGCGCCGTGCTTCTCGCGCTGGGCGTCGGTGAGCGCCTCGACCACATCGGCTGCGTTGCGGTAGGCCATCACCCGACGCGGATCCTCCCGCGCTCGGTCCTTGTAGTACGCGATCTGGCGCAACGCTGTGACCGGGTCCATGGCTCCAGTGTGCCCCGGTCGGCGACAGGAAACTCCTGCACCGACCCCGGTGAAGTGCGGCGGCACAGTGAGTCCCGGCACAGTCGATCGCCTGCGGGGCCGGGGCGGGTTACCCTGATTGAAGATTCGTTCAATCCATCAATTCCTAAGGCCACGGTGACGCCCGACCGCTTCCCCGCCGACCAGCAGCGGCCGCTCTACGAGATCAAGGCCAACCTGTTCAAGGCGCTTGCTCACCCGGCGCGCATCCGCGTGCTGGAGATCCTCTCCGCCGCCGGCGGCCCGACTTCGGTGAGCGACATCCTTGCCGCCACCGGACTCGAGCCGACCCTGCTGTCGCAGCACCTCGCTGTCCTCAAGCGTCATCATGTGGTGACCGCGCGCCGTACCGGCAACGCCGTGTTCTACGAACTCGCCCACCCCCTGATCTCCGAACTCCTGATCATCGCCCGCACCTTTCTGGCCGACACCCTGGCCGGGCAACGCGACCAGTTGAAGACACTCAAGGCGCTGCCGCCTCTGGAGAAGCGGCCATGATCGCCACGGCCGCACGCAATCTGGGCCGCCTGCTTCCGCACCGGCGGGACTACGCCGACCTGCCCCGGTCCTGGCGTCGTGACATCCTGGCCGGCGTCACGGTCGGCGTGGTGGCCCTTCCGCTGGCCCTGGCGTTCGGCATCAGCTCAGGCGTCGGTGCCGCGGCCGGATTGATCACCGCGGTGGTCGCCGGCCTGGTCGCCGCCGTGTTCGGCGGCTCCTCGGTCCAGGTCTCCGGGCCCACCGGCGCGATGGCCGTCGTCCTGGCACCGATCGTCGCCGCGCACGGCCTCGGCAGCATCGCCCTGGTGACCGTGCTCGCCGGCGTCATCGTGCTCCTCGCCGGCGTGACCGGACTGGGCCGGGCCGTCACCTTCATCCCGTGGCCGGTCATCGAGGGATTCACCCTGGGCATCGCCACGATCATCTTCCTGCAGCAGGTCCCGGCGGCGTTCTCCGCGGCCGGCCCGTCCGGCCAGCGCACCCTGCCCGCCGCCTGGCACGTGGTCAGCCACGCCGACTGGTCTCAGGCCGGCAAGACCCTGGGTGTGATCGCGTTCGTCGCGGTCCTCATGCTCGTGCTGCCGCGGGTCCACCGGGCCATCCCGGAGTCCCTCGCCGCCGTCGTCGCGGCGACTGTCGCCGTGGCGGTGCTGGGCCTGTCGGTCGCCACCATCGGCGAGTTGCCGTCGCATCTTCCCGCGCCGGTGCTGCCCCACGCCGACGTCGACGCGCTGCGCGACCTGCTCGGAGCAGCACTGGCCATCGCCGCGCTGGCCGCCATCGAATCGCTGCTGTCGGCGCGGGTCGCGGCCACGATGGCGCCGACGGGGCCGTACGACCCGGACCGGGAGCTCGTCGGGCAGGGCCTGGCCTCGGTTGCCTCCGGAGTTTTCGGCGGTATGCCGGCCACCGGGGCGATCGCGCGCACGGCCGTCAACGTGCGGTCGGGTGCCCGCACCCGGCTCTCGGCGATCGTGCACTCGCTCGTATTGCTCGGCGTCGTCTATCTGGCCACCGGGCCGGTGGCGGCGATCCCGCTGGCGGCGCTGGCCGGTGTGTTGATGGTGACGTCCTTCCGGATGATCTCGCGCTCCACCATCCGCAAGATCCTGACCTCGACCCGATCCGACGCGCTGACGTTCGTGCTCACCGCTGCGGTCACGGTGTGCTTCGACCTGATCGAGGCCGTCGAGATCGGGGTGCTGGTGGCGGCGTTCTTCGCGCTGCGCAGTGTGGCCAGGCGCAGCAGCGTGGTCCGGGAGGAGCTACCCGCACCCTATGTTCCGGGCGACGAGGAGATCGCCCTGCTGCGGCTGGACGGTGCGATGTTCTTCGGTGTGGCCGAACGGATCTCGAATGCCATCGTCGACCCCGACCATCCGCGGACATCGGTCGTGATCATCCGCATGTCCCAGCTGGGCATGCTCGACGCCACCGGCGCCAACACCCTGGCGCAGATCTGCACCGAGTTGGAGTCCCGCGGCATCACGGTGATCATCAAAGGAGTTCGGCCGGAACACACCGCGCTGCTGGCCAATGTCGGTGTCTTCGAATCGCTGCGCCACGAGAATCATCTGGTGGACACCCTCGACGACGCGATCGAGCACGCCAGGACGCACGCGCGCAGACAGCCTCACTGATTCACGGCGCGGTCCACGACGGATCGCGGCCGGTCAGCCCGAGGACCCGGTCCAGCAGCGGCGCTTCTTCGGACACCGGCACCGGCGCGGCGAACAACCCTTCGACCGGCTCCTCGGCGAACGCGGCGACATGGGGCAGCAGGACTTCCAGCACCCGGTCCTCGACGGCGTAGGGCAACCCGGCCGAGGCCGCCACATCCCACCCGTGCACCACCACCTCGCCGAGCGCGATCATGCCGCCGACCTCTGCGGGGAAGTCGACGCCGCCGGCCCGGGACGTCCCCTGCCAGGCGGCCGGATCCCGCCACGCCTCGGCCAGCGCGGCCAACCGGGCCGGGTAGAGCTCCCGCCAGTCGTCGTCGGGCCGTTCCTCCAACCGTGGCGGCGTGTCGGTCAGCACGCCGAAGTCCTTGCGCGCGGCGGCCTCGAACGCCAGCGACAGGCCCCCGATGTGCGCGATCAGCGCACCGAGATCCATGTCGCGGCACGGCGTCACCGCGCTCAACTGGTGGTCGGCCAGCTGCCCCAGCAGCGTGGCGGTGCGGGCACAGGCCCCGGACATGTCCATCATGGCGGTACTGACCGGCGAGCAGCGCGAAACTCATCGGCCTAGAGTCGATGCAGTGAGATTCGCCTTCAAGACGTCCCCGCAGAACACCGCCTGGTCCGACATGCTCACGGTCTGGAAGGCCGCCGACGAGATCGACGTCTTCGAATCCGGCTGGACCTTCGACCACTTCTATCCGATCTTCTCCGATCCGACCGGCCCGTGCCTGGAGGGCTGGGTCACGCTGACCGCGCTGGCCCAGGCCACCCGCCGGTTGCGGGTCGGCGTGCTCGTCACCGGGATTCACTACCGCCATCCGGCGGTGCTGGCCAACATGGCCTCCACACTCGACATCGTCTCCGACGGCCGACTCGAACTCGGTATCGGCGCGGGCTGGAACGAGGAGGAATCCGGCGCCTACGGCATCGAACTGGGCACGGTCAAAGAGAGATTCGACCGGTTCGAGGAGGCCTGCCAGGTGTTGCGCGGCCTTCTCTCGCAGGAGACCACCAGCTTCGACGGCCAGTTCTACCAACTCAAGGACGCGCGCAACGAACCGAAAGGCCCGCAACAGCCGCACCCGCCGATCTGCATCGGCGGCAGCGGCGAGAAGCGCACCTTGCGTATCACGGCGCAGTACGCCGACCACTGGAACTTCGTCGGCGGGACGCCTGAAGAGTTCGCGCGCAAGCGGGACGTGCTCGCCGGGCACTGCGCCGACATCGGCCGCGACCCGTACGAGATCAGACTGTCGGCCCACATCCGGCTGAGCCCCGATCACGATTACGACAGGGCGATCTCCGAGGCCGCCGCGCTGGGCGAGGAAGGCCTGGACCTGGCCATCATCTACCTGCCGCCGCCGTACGACCCCGCCGTGCTGGAACCGCTGGCCGACAAAATCAGAGGATCAGGATTGCTTGACAGCAAACAAGGCTGAGGTCACAGATCGATAACGGTCAAGCAAACAAACCGTCACGGCCGCCCACGCGCCGCGGCTCGGCCGTCGCGGAGTTCGCTAGACGCCGTAGCGCAAGAGCTCGTCGGCGGTGATCAGTCGCTCTGCCTTCGCGGGGAATTCACGGCTCTTGACCGGGTGACGGAACAATGTCCAGGCGATTCGACCCACCCGTGTCCGGGTAATCGGGTTGAGATACATGGCGATTACTCCTGCGGTGTGCAATAGCTGAACCGGGGAGCCACGTTACTCCAGCCCCCTCGTCAAGTCATTAGATACCTGCCCGTTGGCAAACTGACGCAGGCACGCCGAACGAAAGGTCAGATGTTTCTGCTGTGACTACTGTGACTAGAGAGGTGAGCTGACACCATTTCGTGACAGCTCACCTCTTGCCACCGTCGCAAAATCCGCCCCAGGGGCCGTCATAGGCACCGCAAGATGTTACGAAATTGCGATCTCGCCTACCGCTGCGGAGCAGCCGTCGGCTTGATCGGCGCCGGCAGCGCGGAGTTGCCCATGAGGTAGCGGTCCACCGCGGCGGCCGCCGCGCGGCCCTCGGCGATGGCCCACACGATCAGCGACTGACCGCGGCCCATGTCACCGGCGACGTACACGCCGGGCACCGACGTCGCGAACGCGTCGTTACGGGTGACGTTGCCGCGCTCGTTGATCTCCACCCCGAGGTCGGTCAGCAGGCCTTCGCGCTCCGGGCCGGTGAAGCCCATCGCCAGCAACACCAGATCGGCGTCCATCCGGAAGTCCGTGCCGTCGACCTTCTCGAACTTCCCGGCGTTCATCACGACCTCGTGGCCGCGCAGGCCGGTCACCCGGCCGTCCTCGCCGACGAACTCCTCGGTGTTGACCGAATAGACGCGCTCGCCGCCCTCTTCGTGCGCCGAGGTCACTCGGTACATGAGCGGGTAGGTGGGCCACGGCGTGGAGTCGGCACGGGTCTCCGGCGGCCTGGGCATGATCTCGAACTGGTGCACGCTCACCGCACCCTGCCGGTGCGACGTGCCGAGGCAGTCGGCACCGGTGTCACCACCACCGATGATGATCACCTTCTTGCCCTTCGCGGTGATCGGAGGCTGACCGTCGGCATCGACCACCGGGTCGCCGAGCTGCACCCGGTTGGCCCACGGCAGGTACTCCATCGCCTGGTGGATGCCGTCGAGTTCCCGCCCCGGGATCGGCAGATCGCGGCGCGCGGTCGCGCCACCGGCGAGCACCACCGCGTCGAACTCCGAACGCAGTTGCGCCGCGGTGATATCCACCCCGACGTTGACGCCGGTGCGGAACTCGGTGCCCTCGGCGCGCATTTGGTCGAGGCGCCGGTCGATGTGGCGTTTCTCCATCTTGAACTCGGGGATGCCGTAGCGCAGCAGGCCGCCGATGCGGTCGTCGCGCTCGAACACCGTCACCTGGTGGCCGGCCCGGGTCAACTGCTGCGCGGCGGCCAGTCCCGCAGGACCGGACCCGATCACGGCGACCGTCTTGCCGGTCAGCTTGGTGGGCGGCAATGGGACCACCCAGCCCTCGCCGAAGGCGTTGTCGATGATCTCGACTTCGACCTGCTTGATGGTGACGGGGTCCTGGTTGATGCCCAGGACGCACGAGCCCTCGCACGGGGCCGGGCACAGCCTTCCGGTGAACTCCGGGAAATTGTTGGTGGCGTGCAGCCGCTCGATCGCGTCGCGCCAGCGGCCGGTGCGCACCAGGTCGTTCCACTCCGGGATGAGGTTACCCAGTGGACATCCGTTGTGACAGAACGGAATACCGCAGTCCATACAGCGGCCGGCCTGCGCCTTGAGCGTGTCGTGGGAGAAGTCCTCGTAGACCTCTTTCCAGTCCTTCAGACGCAGGTCCACCGGACGCCGCTTCGGCGTCTCGCGCTCGGTGATCTTCAGAAAGCCGCGGGGGTCAGCCATTTGCGGCCGCCATGATCGCCTCGGCGACACCGTTCTCGTCAGCGCCCTGCGCTTCGGCGTCGGCGATCGCAGCCAGCACACGCTTGTAGTCGCGCGGCATGACCTTCTTGAAGTTGCGCACTTCTGATTCCGATCCGTTCCATCCCGCCAGGATCCGTTGCCCCACCGTGGAATCGGTGGCGTCGACGTGTGCCTGGATCATGTCTCGGACGAAGACGGCGTCTTCGGAATCGACACCGCCCATGTCCTCGAGTTCCACCATCTCGGCGTTGAGATTCTCGGCCAGCGTGTCGTCGGGGTCGTACACGTAGGCGATACCGCCCGACATGCCCGCCGCGAAGTTGCGACCCGTGGGGCCGAGGATGACCACGCGGCCACCGGTCATGTACTCGCAGCCGTGGTCGCCGACTCCCTCGACCACCGCGTGGGCGCCCGAGTTGCGGACCGCGAAGCGCTCGCCGACCTGGCCGCGCAGGAACATCTGCCCGCTGGTGGCACCGAACAACAGCACGTTGCCGGCGATGATGTTGTCTTCTGCCGCATAGTCGCCCGGCGCGTTGTCGGACGGCCGCACCACCACCCGGCCGCCGGACAGGCCCTTGCCCACATAGTCGTTGGCATCACCGTAGACGCGCAGAGTGATTCCTCTGGGCAGGAACGCGCCGAAGCTGTTGCCCGCCGACCCCTCGAAGGTGATGTCGATGGTGCCGTCCGGAAGCCCTTGCCCGCCATAGGCCTTGGTGACCTCGTGGCCGAGCATGGTGCCGACGGTGCGGTTGACGTTGGCGATCGTAGTAGAAAAGCGAACAGGGGAACCGGCATCCAGAGCCTCGCGGCACTGCACGATCAACTGCTGATCGAGCGCCTTGTCCAGACCATGGTCCTGGCGCGAGCTGCAGTACAGGTCCTGGTTCATGAACGCCGACTCCGGCTCGTGCAGCACCGGCGACAGGTCCAGCTTGTGGGCCTTCCAGTGCTCGGCGGCCTGCGTGGTGTCCAGCGCCCCGACCTGACCGACCATTTCGTTGACGGTGCGGAAACCCAACTGCGCCATAAGTTCCCGCACCTCTTCGGCGATGAAGAGGAAGAAGTTCTCGACGAACTCCGGCTTGCCGTTGAACCGCTGGCGCAGCAGCGGGTTCTGCGTGGCCACCCCCACCGGGCAGGTGTCGAGGTGGCAGACGCGCATCATGATGCATCCGGCCACCACCAGCGGCGCTGTCGCGAAACCGAACTCCTCGGCACCCAGCAGCGCGGCGATGACCACGTCACGGCCGGTCTTGAGCTGACCGTCTACCTGCACGACGATGCGGTCGCGAAGACCATTGAGCAGCAACGTCTGTTGCGTTTCGGCCAGACCGAGCTCCCAGGGTGCACCGGCGTGCTTCATCGACGTCAGCGGGGTCGCGCCGGTGCCGCCGTCGTGTCCGGAGATCAACACCACGTCGGCGTGCGCCTTGGAGACGCCGGCGGCGACGGTGCCGACCCCGTTCTCCGACACCAGCTTCACGTGCACCCGGGCCTGCGGGTTGGCGTTCTTCAGATCGTGGATCAGCTGTGCGAGATCCTCGATGGAATAGATGTCGTGATGCGGCGGCGGCGAGATCAGGCCGACACCCGGCGTGGAGTGCCGCACCTCGGCCACCCACGGGTACACCTTGTGTCCGGGCAACTGCCCGCCCTCACCGGGCTTGGCGCCCTGGGCCATCTTGATCTGGATGTCGGTGCAGTTGGTCAGGTAGTGACTCGTCACGCCGAACCGGCCCGACGCCACCTGCTTGATCGCACTGCGGCGCCAGTCACCGTTCTCGTCGCGGTCGAACCGTGCCACGGACTCGCCGCCCTCACCCGAGTTCGACCGCCCGCCGAGCCGGTTCATCGCGATCGCGAGGGTTTCGTGGGCTTCCGCCGAGATCGAGCCGTAGCTCATCGCGCCGGTCGAGAAGCGCTTGACGATCTCGGTGGCCGGCTCGACCTCCTCCGGCGGCACCGGCGGCCGCTGGCCGTCGCGGAACTTCAGCAGGCCGCGCAGCGAGGCCATCCGCTCGCTCTGGTCGTCGACGAGCTCGGTGTACTCCTTGAAGATCGAGTACTGCCCCGTGCGGGTGGAGTGCTGCAGCTTGAACACGGTGTCCGGGTTGAAGAGGTGGTACTCGCCCTCGCGGCGCCACTGGTATTCGCCGCCGACCTCGAGTTCGCGGTGCGCCCGCGCGTCGGGGCGGTCCAGGTAGGCGATCGCGTGCCGGGCAGCGACGTCGTCGGCGATGTCGTCGAGATCGATGCCGCCGACCGGGCAGGTCAGGCCGGTGAAGTACTCGTCGAGCACCTTCTGGCTGATTCCGATGGCCTGGAACAGCTGGGCACCGGTGTACGACGCGAGCGTGGAGATGCCCATCTTGGACATCACCTTCAGCACACCCTTGCCTGCGGCTTTGACGTAGTTGGCCTTGGCCTCGTCGCTGCTGATATCCGAGATCACGCCGCGGTCGACCATGTCCTCGATGGACTCGAAGGCCATGTAGGGGTTGATGGCCGCGGCGCCGAAGCCGACCAGGCAGGCCATGTGGTGCACCTCGCGCGCGTCGCCGGCCTCGACGACGAGACCGACCTGGGTGCGGGTGCGCTCACGCACCAGGTGGTGGTGCACCGCGGACACGCTGAGCAGCGACGGGATCGGCGCCAACTGTTCGTTGGACTCGCGGTCGGACAGCACGATGATGCGGGCGCCCTCGCGGATCGCGGCCGAGACCTTGGCCCGCACGTTGTCGAGGGCCTCCTTGAGGCCCTGACCGCCCCGGTTCACCGGGTACAGACAGCGGATGACGGCCGCGCGCATCCCGTGCTTGTGGCCGCGGACCTCGTGGTCGGGGTCGACGCAGATGAGCTTCGACAGCTCGGCGTTACGCAGGATCGGCTGCTGCAGCACGATCTGGCGGCACGATTCCGGACCGGGGTTGAGCAGGTCGCCCTCCGGACCCACCGCACCTTGCAGGCTGGTGACGACCTCCTCGCGGATGGCGTCCAGAGGGGGGTTGGTGACCTGGGCGAACAACTGCTGGAAGTAGTCGTAGAGCATCCGCGGGCGCGCCGACAGCACCGCGATGGGGGTGTCGGTGCCCATCGAGCCCAGTGCCTCGGCGCCGGAACGCGCCATCGGGGCGATGAGCAGGTTCAGTTCCTCGTAGGTGTAACCGAACGCCTGCTGGCGCAGCACCACGCGATGGTGCGGCATCCGGACGTAGTCGCCCGGCGGCAGTTCGTCGAGCTTGAACAGCCCGGCGTCGAGCCACTCCTGGTACGGGTGCTCGGCGGCCAGCTGGGCCTTGATCTCCTCGTCGGAGACGATCCGGCCCTGCGCGGTGTCGACGAGGAACATCCGGCCGGGCTGCAGACGCATCTTCTTGACCACGGTGCTGGGGTCGATGTCGAGCACGCCGGCCTCCGAGGCCATCACGACCAGGCCGTCGGCCGTGACCCAGATCCGCGACGGGCGCAGACCGTTGCGGTCCAGCACCGCGCCGATCACGGTGCCGTCGGTGAAGCACACCGAGGCGGGGCCGTCCCACGGCTCCATCAGCGAGTCGTGGAACTCGTAAAACGCCCGGCGGGCCGGGTCCATGCTCTCGTGCCGTTCCCAGGCCTCCGGGATCATCATCAGCATCGCGTGCGGCAGGCTGCGGCCGCCGAGGTGCAACAGTTCGAGCACCTCGTCGAAACGTGCGGTGTCCGACGCCCCGGGAGTGCAGATCGGGGTGACCTTCTCCAGGTCGTGGCCCCCGAAGATGTCGGTCTTGATCAACGCCTCGCGGGCCCGCATCCAGTTCTCGTTGCCGGTGACGGTGTTGATCTCGCCGTTGTGCGCCACCCGGCGGAAGGGGTGGGCCAGCGGCCACGACGGGAAGGTGTTGGTGGAGAACCGCGAGTGCACGATGCCCAGCGCACTGGTGAGCCGCTCATCCTGCAGGTCCAGGTAGAACGCCTTGAGCTGCGGCGTGGTGAGCATGCCCTTGTAGACGAACGTCTGACCGGACAGGCTTGGGAAGTAGACCGTTTCCCGGCCGGGTCCGTCCTGACCGGGGCCCTTGGTGCCGAGCTCGTGCTCGGCCCGCTTGCGCACCACATACGCCCGGCGCTCCAGGTCCATTCCGGTCGCGCCGCCGAGGAACAATTGCCGGAACGTCGGCATCGCGTCGCGGGCCAACGCCCCGAGCGACGAATCGTCGGTGGGCACGTCGCGCCAGCCGAGCACAGCCAGCCCCTCGGCCTCGGCGATCTTCTCGACCGCGGCGCAGGCGGTGGCGGCGTCCTTGGACGACTGCGGCAGGAATGCGATGCCGGTCGCGTAGCTGCCCGGCTCGGGCAGGTCGAAGTCGCAGACCGCTCGGAAGAACTCGTCGGGGACCTGCAGCAGGATGCCGGCGCCGTCGCCGGTGTTGGGTTCGGCGCCCTGCGCACCACGGTGTTCGAGGTTCAGCAGCGCCGTAATCGCCTTCTCCACGATGTCGCGGCTGCGGCGGCCGTGCATATCGGCCACCATCGCCACGCCGCAGGCGTCGTGCTCGAATGCCGGGTCGTAAAGCCCTTGACGACTGGGAGCCATTCCCACCTACCTCTATATGCACGCGTCTCGGCGGAGAGTTACGGACGGCAACCGTGGACGAGAGCGTTAGCCGGTTCTGCGATGGGGGCGCCTTCGTGCAGCACTGAACGACGGCCCTTTTTCCCATGCGCCACAAGTGCTCAAAACGATATGACAAAGGGCCCCTGACATGCCAACTTAGCCCTACCTAACAACGTTCGCCGGGTGCTCCCCGGTCACGGACAGCGAATTCTCAGGTCACAACTGAATAACGTTGCTGCGCCGCTATTTTCGGCTGCAATCACCGCGGGGGCGGCCAGTGCGAACTGGATCACATCTGGGGCGCCACTGCGATGTAACTTTGCTGAGCTACCCAGCAAGGTGCCCCTGCGCTGCATCGATGAGTGTAGATATCTTTGCGCAAAGCCTTTCCGGATTCTTAGGAAACTCGATCCGCCGGCCGGACGGCCCTGTCCGCCGCCGGCAAACTCACCCGCCGGCGGGCCACATCTGCACGCCGACCCCCTCGGCACTGAAAGGCCCTGGGCGCCAACATCTTCGGCAATCCCAGAATGGACGTCAGTTCCGGGCCGACGTTCTCATATACCCCGCAGGGGTATGAGTGCGCGCCCCGGCGGTCAAGCTGCAAGTGTGCCGTATCCGCTGAACACGCCACTGGGTCGCTTCGGGATCGAGACGGCCGAGGAGCACAGCGACCGCTGCGTCGCGTCCATCCCGGCCGCCGGTCTGGTCAACCCGCTGACCGGTGCCGCCACCACCGCTCCGGTGGCGATGCTGGTCGACCACGCCGGCGGGCTGATCAACCACGCGCGCCGCAGTCCCCGGGAGTGGACGGTGTCCAGCGAACTGTCCCTCGAACTGGTGCCCGAGGCCGCCGACATCATCGCGGCGGCGCCCGGGCGCGACGTGGTCGCGGTGGCCACGCCGCTGGGCCGCAAGGGGCTGGTCGCGCTGAGCGTGTGCGAACTGAGCGTGGGCGCCGAGGTGATCGCCACCGCGACGGTCCGGTCGTTCTACATCACCGTGCCGGACACCTTGGCCCCGTGGCCGGACGGGCCGGGCGGAACGCTGCCGGGTCCCCGCCTGGATCAGCTGATGGCGGTCAGTGTCGGCGAATCCGGTGGCACGACAGCGGTTTTGGTCCAGGGTGATGACCCGGTGCTGAACAACAGTGTCGGAGCGGTGCACGGCGGTGTGGCGTCGATGGGACTGGAGTTGGTCGGCAACGCCGCGGTGAACCATGGCACGCTGCACGAGTACCGCACCGCGTCACTGCGGGTGAACTTCCTGCGGCCCTTCCACGGCGGCGAACAGTCGCACTACCGGGCCGAGGCCAGCCACACCGGGCGCAGCAGCGCCGTGGCCGACGCCCGTGCGGTGGGGCGCGACGGCCGGACCGCCATCGCGGCCCGCCTGACCGCCTACCGGTGAGCGCCGCCGGGGAACCCGTCGCCCACCCGGTGCGAGGCGACGTGCTCCCCGGCGGCAGTCGCGGCGTTACGAGTTCTTCTTGGCCTTCGACGCCGCGGACTTCTCCGTCTCGGCGCCTTCGTTGACCAACTGCCCCCCGGAGTTCTCCAGGTGCGCCCGGACGAACCACTGGAACTTCTCCAGCTCGGCGGCATGGCCGATCAGCATGTCCTCGGACACCGGGTCGAGTTCCCCGAGTCGCTCGATGCTCTTGCGGGTGTCCTCGATGACGCCCACGTAGACCAGATCGAGTGCGGCCAGGTGCGCCTGCACGGTGTCGCGGTTGACCGAGTAGTCATCCCAGGTGCGGTCGTTGATGATCGCGCCGGGGGTACCCAGCGGCGACTGCCCCAGCGCGGCGATACGCTCGGCAGCCTCGTCGGCGTAGCCGCGCACCAGCTCGACCTGCGGGTCGATCATCTCGTGGACGCCGATGAAGTTGGGCCCCACCACATTCCAGTGGACGTGTTTGAGGGTCAGGTGAAGGTCGTTATACCTGCTGAGCGCTTTCTGCAGCAGCTCGGCGACTTCGGCCCCCTGCTTGTCGGTCAGGCCGGGAACGGTGAACGCAGTCATTACTTGCTCCTTCGCACGATCGACTGTCCCGCCCCGTGTACCCGGTGTGTGGGTAGGTAACCACAAGTGACGCGAAGGTCACAGATCGGCCAGGCGCGGAATCGACAGGCGCGGGCCGAAGCGCGGTTTGAACGCCAGACCGCTGACTTCGAGCAGCCGCACGGCGCGGTGCCGGTGCGGTCGCATGGGTTCGAGCAGGTCGATCATCTGCGGGTCGTCGATCGGGCGGCCCAGCAGAGTCCAGCCGACCACCTTGGCCAGGTGGTAGTCGCCGACGGAGAGCGCGTCGGCGTCTCCGAATGCCCGTTGAGCGGTCTCGGCGGCGGTCCAGATGCCGACCCCGGGCAGCGACATCATCGCGGTGCGGGCCGCCTCGGCGGGCCGGCCGACCAGCCGCTCCAGGGCGTCGGCGCGTTGCGCACAGCCGACGACGGTGCGCGCCCGGCCGGGGTCGACGTTGGCGAGGTGGAATTCCCACGACGGGACGCGCCGCCAGACGTCCGCGGACGGCGGCACCCGCATGTGTTCGGGCGCGGGGCCGGGGGCGGGCGAGCCGTAGCGGGTCACCAACCGGCGCCACGACCCGAATGCGTCCTTGCCGACGACCCGCTGTTCCAGGACGGCCGGGATGAGCGCCTCCAGCACCCGGCCGGTGCGGCCCAGCCGCAGGTGCGGCGCCTTGCGCAGGGCGGCGGCGACCGTGGGTTCCTGCGGATCGAATCCCGAGGTGTCGTCGTCGGCGCCCAGCAGGGCGGACAGCGTGTCGGCGAACTCCGCACCGCCGGGACCCCACGCTTCGCAGTCGACGACGCCGGGCGCGCCGCGACTGAGCCGCGCGGTGACCGCGCCGCTGCGCATCAGGCTGGTCCGCCAGATCGCTCCGTCGGGCGCGTCGTGGTAGCACGGGTCGCCCCGGCCGCGGCGCAGCGGAGACAGTGTCCAGCCGAGATTGACGGGGCCGGCGAACGCGACGCTGGCCGAAATCCGCATCACGTCAGCCTAGGGGTCGACGGTGACATCGGCCTTGTCCGCGTAGAAGGCGACGTGACCGGCGATCTGCGCGACGGCGGGGTACGGCTCGCGGTAGGTCCACACCGCGTCCGGCACGGTCTGGCCGCCGGCGACGATGTCGTAGTAGCCGGCGTCGCCCTTGTACGGACAGTAGGTCGCGGTGCCGCTGGGACGCAGCCGGTCGGCCGCCACATCGGCCAACGGTATGTACTGCACCGCAGGGTAGGACGCCTCCTGCAACGTGAAGGCGGCATCGGTTTCGGCGATGACCTCACCGTTGACCCGGACCACGACGTGGCGGCCGGTAGGTACGACGGTGATGGGATGGGCCGGCGAGGGTTCGCGGACGGGTCGGTCGGTCATGTCACCATTGAACGCTCAGTGCGGGCGGCCGGCGATCCTGTCCGCCACCACCGCGATGGGCGAGGTGCGCCTGGTGCCGCGAGCCTCGTGCCAGTCGGCGGCCCGGTAGGTCAGGTACATGCCGCGCACGCCCAGCCAGCGCAGCGGCTCCGGTTCCCAGTTCTTCGCGCGGTGACCGACCCAGGGCAGCGCGGTCAGTTCCGACTCGCGGCCGCACACCAGGTCGGTCAGCGTGCGCGCGGCGAGGTTGGTCGCGGTGACGCCGTGCCCGACGTAGCCGCCGGCCCAGCCCAGCCCGGTCGAGCTGTCGAAGTCGACGGCCGCCTCCCAGTCGCGGGGGACGGCCAGCACACCGCACCAGCCGTGCGCGATCGGCACGTGGGACACCTGTGGCAGCACGGCCCTCAGGGTCGCGGCGAGGCGCGCGATGGTGCGTTCGGGCACCCGCCCGTCCCGGTCGGTGCGGGATCCGAACCGGTAGGGCACGCTGCGCCCGCCGATCGCGATGCGGTCGTCGACGGTGCGCTGGGCGTAGAAGAACCCGTGCGCGAGGTCGCCGAGGGTCTCCCGGCCGTGCCACCCGATGGTGTCCCAGAGCTCTGCGGGAATCGGGTCCGTCGCGATCATCGAACTGTTCATGGGCAGCCACCGCCGCTTCAGACCCGGCAAGCCGGCGGTGAAGCCCTCGGTGGCCCGCAGCACCACCCCGGCGTTCACCGCGCCCCACGGCGTGGCGGCGCGGCCCGGTCGGATCTCGGTGACCGGGGACCGCTCGTGGATGACCACGCCGAGCCGTTCAGCGGCGTCGGCCAGGCCGCGCACCAGGTGCGCCGGCTGGATCCGGGCGCAGTGCGGGTTGTGGTAGGCGGCGACCACGCCGTCGAGCCGGATCCGTCGGGCTGCTTCGGGTGCGGTCAGCGCTTCGACACCGTCGACCTGCCAGCGACGTTCGGCGTCCAGCGCCGCGGCCAGTCGGGTGGCCTGCGCGGCGTTGCGGGCCACCTCCAAGGTGCCGCCCTTGACGATGCCGGCGTCGATGCCTTCCCGGTCGGCGACGCCGATCACCTCGTCGACGGCGTCGTTGAGCGCGCGCTGCCACGCGATCACCCCGTCGCGGCCATACCGGTGCGCCATGCGCTCACGGTCGCCGGGAACCAGACCCGACAGCCATCCGCCGTTGCGCCCTGACGCCCCGTACCCGGCGAAGCGCGCCTCCAGCACGACCACGCGCAGCGACGGGTCCGCGCGCTTGAGGTAGTACGCGGTCCACAGGCCGGTGTAGCCGGCGCCGACGATGCAGACATCGGCGTCCCGGGTCCCCGGCAGCGGCGCGCGGCTGATCGGCAGTCCGTCGAACCAGTGGGACACGTGGCCGTTCACCGGCAAGCGAGTGAGCACCGACAGATTGTCGCAGCAGTGCGCTGCGCGCTCAGAACGCGTAGCGGTGAAACTGCGCCATCGTCCGCACGCCGGGAATCCGGTTCATCGCCGCGCCCAGCACCCGGTAGAAGGCCGGGACACGTGCGAACGCGTCCGATTCGAACACCGGAACCCATTGCAACAGACGCGTTCCCGGTACGGACTCGAGGATGTCGGCCGGCCCGTTGATCGCCCAGTACAGCGTGGAGCCGGAGCGGCGGACCACCGCATTGGACCACTGGAGCTTGATCCCCAGCCAGTTGAACGCGTCGAATTGCAGTTCGCCGGACGGGAACCGGTCGACCACCCGCCTCAGCAACGCGATGCCGTCGGTGTCGCGAAGGTACATGGTCAGCCCCTCGCCGAGCACCAGCGTCGGCCTGTCATCGGCGATGCCGGCAAGCCACGCCGGGTCGGTGACCGACGCTGCCACGACGAAGCGCTTCCGCAGCGCCGCCACCTGCGGGTAGTCGATGTCGTACCAATCGACGCCGTCGCCCGGCGCGATACGAAAGTAGCGGCTGTCCAGACCGCACCCGAGGTGAAGCACCACCGCGTCAGGGCGCTCGGAGAGGAATTGCCTTGCCCAACAGTCGAAGTGCGCCGAACGCAGGGTGACCGACGGGGCGTTGCGGGTGGTGATCGTCGTCGTCTTCCAGTCGTAGTCGATCTGGCCGACGATGTCTGCGGCCCAGGTGTCGTTGAGCACCGAGCCGGGACTGTCAGCATCGAGCGCCTTGGCGTACAGCGTCGCCAGCATCGTCTGGGGCGCACCGCGCAGGTCGACGCGCAGCTTGTCGGTCACCCGGTGACTCGGGCCTGCTTGGCTCGCCGCAGGCCGACCCAGAACTTCGCCGCCTCCCGGATCGGCTCTTCGACCGGTCCGGGCCGCCAACCGAGTTCGTCTCGCGCCTTGCTGCAGTCGACCGGCGCCTCGGCGCGCATCAGGCGCAGCGAGCCCAGCGAGAGCCGTTCGTCGGTGCGCTGCAGCCGGGCCTTCACGCTGCCCAGCGCCGCCATCGCGTACGACAGCGGCAGCGGAATCGACCTCGTCGGCGCCGGCACCCCGGCCGCCTCGGCGGCGATCCGCACCACCTCGGCGTTGGAGATCATCTTCTCCGAGATCAGGTAGCGCTCCCCGACACGGCCCTTCTCGGCGGCCAGCACCAGCGCTGCGGCCGCGTCGTCGACGCCCACGGCTTCCAGCTCGATGCCACTCATCACGAAGGGCAGCTTCCCGTAGGCCGCACCGGCGATGATCGCCCCGTGCGGGGTGCGGCCCCAGTCGCCGGCGCCGTAGGTGGTGGATACGCACATCGCCACCGCCGGCAGTCCCTGTTCCCGCGCGTACGCCATGACCAGGTTCTCGGCCTGCACCCGCGAGCGGACGTACGGGGTCAGGCGGGTGAGTTCACGGTCGCCGAGCACGTCGGCCTCGGTGGCCACCGTCCCGCGGCGGCGCCCGACGGTCACGTAGCTGCTGGTGAACACGAACTTCTTCAGCCCCGCCGCGACGGCCGGTTCGACGGCGATGTCGAGCACGTTGCGGGTGCCGTCGACGTTGGTGCGGAACAACGGCGCCGGGTCCCGCAGCCAGCCGCGGGTGTCCACGACGCAGTAGTACACCACCTCACACCCGGTCATCGCGCTGCGCACCACCTCGTCGTCCCAGATGTCCCCGACGAAGCGGGTCACGTCCAGATCGTCGATGCCGACGGTGTTGGCGCCGTCGCGCACCATCACCCGCACCCGGTGACCGTCGGCGACGAGCCGGCGGGTGACGTGGCTGCCGAGGTAGCCGTTGGCGCCGATGACGAGCACCGGGGCCGGCGGTGCGACAGCAGACGGTCCGGTCATCGGGCGCCGCCGTACTTGGCCATCCACTCCGCCGCGACGTCGGGCAACGTGCCGAGTTCCTCTGCCTTCCGGCACCATTTCACCGTCGCCGCCACGAACCGCAGCGGGTTGTACACGTCTTCCTGCCGTTGCCACCTGCCGTCGCCGGCGTAGGTCAGGATCGAGATGTTGGTGGCGCTGATGACGGTGCCGTCACCGGGATCGCGCATCGGGTTGTCGAGCTCGCAGATGATCCTGCCCGTGCCTTCGTCGATGACGCTCCACCGCGACGGGAACGACGTCATGTAGCTGCCGGGAAACGACTCCATGGTGCGCCAAATCCACGGCCGCACCTCCTCGCGGCCGCGCATCGTCCCGGCCGCGTGCTCGATGTAGAGGACGTCGTCGGTGTACTGGTCAACCCACGGATCCCAGTCCCTGGTCCGCGCCGCCCGGTCGACCGTCTTCTCGAATTCGGTGAACGCCGCGACGAGTTCGTCCCGGGTGAAAGTGTTGGCCGCCACACCCCGAAATAGAACACGTTCTAGCGGCCGTTGTCGAGGGCCTGTCGAGGGCTTGTCCAGGGCCGCGTCAGGTCACGCTGAGCACGCGCCGCGCGCCGAGCGGTTGCTCCAGGGGCACGTCGAGCGCGCCGAACAGCGCGATCGCGATGCAGGCCCGGTCGACGGCCTGAGGCAGGGTGCCGGTGCGCAGGTCGACGAGCACCTCGTCGGTGTTCTCCTGCACCGTCGCGGTGACGCCGTAGCACTGCGGGGTGCCGCTGGTGAAGTGCAGCCGCACCGCCCGTTCGTCGGGGAGCCGGCTCCAGGACTGCGGCCGCGTGGGGTAGGCGTGCACGATCGCCGGGTCGTCGGCGAACATCGCCGCAGGGGTGCCGGGCGGTGTCTCGGGGACCGCGACCGGCGCAGCCGGCTCAGCGGAGGCCGGCCCGGCAAGCGTCAGCAGAATCGCCCACAGGACCGTCACCGCCGCGAGGACACGCATCCTGCAGAGGATAGCCACCGGCGGCTGCGGCCGGACTAAACGCGGTGCGCGCCCCGTTTTACCCGCGCGCAGTACCGTGGATTATCCGAAGCGACCGAAGAGGAGCAGGCGTGAGCGACTACAAGCGAGCCGTACTGGCGGGCGGGTGCTTCTGGGGCATGCAGGACCTGATCCGCAAGCAGCCCGGCGTCGTGTCCACGAGAGTGGGCTACACGGGCGGGCAGAACGACCATCCGACCTACCGCAATCATCCCGGGCACGCCGAGGCGATCGAGATCGTCTACGACCCCACCCAGACCGACTACCGCGCGCTGCTGGAGTTCTTCTTCCAGATCCACGACCCGACCACGAAGAACCGGCAGGGCAACGACGTCGGCACGAGCTACCGGTCGGAGATCTTCTACGTCGACGAGGAGCAGCGCCAGATCGCGCTGGACACCATCGCCGACGTCGACGCGTCAGGTCTGTGGCCCGGCAAGGTCGTCACCGAAGTCAGTCCGGCGCCGGACTTCTGGGAGGCCGAGCCCGAGCACCAGGACTATCTGGAGCGCTACCCGAACGGCTACACCTGCCACTTCCCGCGGCCCGGCTGGAAGCTGCCCCGGCGCGCTCAGGTTTAATTCACGGCACGCCGTGGCGGTTTAATTCACGGCACGCCGTGGCGGTTTAATTCACGGCACGCCGTGGCGGTCTGATTTCACGCCGGGCCCGTCCGACGGCGGCGCATGACCACTCGCCCGCCGTCGGCGGGCGTGTACGCCACTCCCCGCGAGTGCATCTTCTCCCCCGGCGCGGCGGTCGTCTCGATCTCGAAGTGCTGCAACACCGTTCGCAGCACCACATCCATCTCGACGTTGGCGAACACCGCCCCCACGCAGCGCCGGGTGCCGCCGCCGAAGGGCAGGTGCGCGAAAGTGGGAGGGCGCTGGCCCAGGAACCGCCGCGGGTCGAAGCGCTCGGGATCCGGGAAGTCGTCCGAGCGGTGATGTACCTGACCGATGGCGACGACGATCGAATAGCCGCGCGGGATCACCCACTCGCCGAGCTCGAAGGTCGGCGAGTAGACGTGGCGGCCGGCGAAGTCGATCACGGTGCGCGCACGCTGGATCTCCAGAATGGTCGCCTGCCGGTACTCGTTGCCGCCGCTGTCCACCTCGGCCATGAGTTCGGCCAGCACCTCGGGGTGACGGCTGATGCGCTCGAACGCCCAGCCCAGGGTCGCCGCGGTGGTCTCGTGCCCGGCGGCCAGCAGGGTCAGCAGCTCGTCACCGATGTCCTGCCGCGACATCGTCGAGCCGTCCTCGTAGGTGCTGCGCAGCAACAGCGCCAGGATGTCATCGCGGGTGCCGAAATTCGGGTCGGCCTGCACGGCGTCGATCAGCCGGCCGATGACCTCGTCGTAGCGGCGCCGGTAGGCGGCCAGCCGGCCCCACGGGCTGAAACGTCCGTACGTGCGTTGCGGGGTCGGCAGGACCGCCAGGCGCGAACCGAGCGTGACCCATGGCGGGATGATCCGGCGCAACTCGTCGAGGTGCGCGCCGTCGGCGCCGAACACCGCCCGCAGGATCGCGTTCAGGGTGATCCGCATCATCGGCTCGAGCGTCTCGAACGGTTGGCCCTCCGGCCAGTCGGCGGCCTCCCGCAGCGTCTCCTCTTCGAAGATCCGCTCGTAGTTCTTGATGCTCTTGCCGTGGAACGGCGGGGTGAGCAACTTGCGCCGCCTGCGGTGGTCGGCGCCGTCGAGGGCGAACACCGAACCCGAACCCAGCACGCGGGACAGATTGGGTTGGATGTTGCCGACGTCGTCGGTGTTGGCCATGAACAGCTGCTTGGCCAACGCCGGATCGGTCACCATCACCGTCCGGCCGAACACCGGCAAGGTCATGGTGAATACGTCACCGTAGCGGCGCACGATCTGCGCCACCGTCCACTGCCGGGACAGCGAAAATCCAACCGCCTGAAGAACTTTCGGTATCCGCGGGGTGGGTGGCAGCCGCACCGGCCGGCCGGCCGCCGCGGTCGAGTGGTCTGCGGTGATGGTCGCTTCGCTCATCGGACTCCCCGGTGACGGCGCTGGTACTTCTGTGTACCACGGTGTAATACGGTACGGTACCGGTTGGTACCACAGGCTGCAAGGGTGAAGACGAAAGTGACGATTCCGGTTCCGGTCAGCCGCGACGCGTCGGTGACCGACCGACTGCTCGATGGATTGACGTCGTCCATCGTCGAACGCGGATACCGCGACAGCACGGTCGCCGATGTCGTGCGGCATGCCCGCACCTCCAAGCGCACGTTCTACGAACAGTTCGCGAGCAAGGAAGAGTGCCTCATCGAGTTGTTGCGCCGCAACAACGCCGACCTGATCGCCCACATCCGGGCGACCGTCCAACCGGATGTGGACTGGCAGCAGCAGATTCGGCAAGCCGTGGACGCCTACGTCGAACACATCAGTGCGCGCCCGGCGATCACACTGTGCTGGATCCGGGAAGCCCCCGCGCTCGGCGCGGCCGCGCGTCCCCTGCATCGTCAGGTGATGCGTGACCTGACCGGGCTGCTGGTGTCGCTGACGAGCAACCCTGGGTTCCAGCGGGCCGGGATCGTGCCGATCGCCTCGCCGATGGCGGTCCTGCTGCTCGGCGGACTGCGGGAGCTCACCGCCCTTTTCGTCGAGGACGGACGCGACGTGCACGGCATCGCCGACACCGCGGTCGCCGCGGCCACCGCACTGGTCGGCACGCGCTGACTGTCAGGCCAGCATCAATCGCGCCGACTTCTCCAGCTTCGCCACGATCTCGGAGTACGACGCGTACCCCATGCCGGCGCGCACCAGTGCGCCCGAATAGAGCATCTCCAGCGCATCGATGACGTCGGGATCGGTGCCGGCTCCCAGCGCCGCCGACAAGCGGTCCCGGATGTCGCGGCCGATGCGCAACCGCAGCACCTCGACGTCCGGATCCTTGCCGAGCAGCGCGGTGGTCACCGCCCCGGCGAAGTCCGGGTCGTCGGCGACGAGCGACGAGATGTGCCCGAGTACCGCGGTAACCCGGGCGGCGGGGTCATCCGACCCGTGCTCGACCTCTGGCGAAGCGGCCAGCCGGCGCCAGAACACCTCGGCGACAAGATGTTCCTTGGACGAGAAGTAGGTGTAGGCCGTGGCGGACCCGACACCGGCCTCGGCGGCCACCCGGCGCACGGTCAGGGCCGCATATCCGTGCCGTGTGAGCAGTTCGACCGCGGCACGCCCCAAGCGGTCCACCGTGTCGGCCTGCCGGGCCGTCAGGCGACGCCGAGTCGACTCCAGAGCCGGATCGGACACATGTCCGGACGCTACTACAACCAGGGGTCAACCACTAGGGGCCGGTGGCGGTAAGTTGGGCACGATGAGTGACACGACGGCGAGCCGTCCAGCCGGCACCGACTCCGCGCTTCCGCCTGCCGCGGCAGCCCTTTTCGAGCTCGCGGAACAGGTCACCGGGTTCATGCCCGCCGACGAGGGGCGCGCCCTCTATGACACCGCCCTGCAGTACCTCGCCGACAGCGTCGGGGTCGAAATCGGCACGTACTGCGGCAAGTCCACGGTCATGCTGGGCGCCGCGGCACAGCAGACCGGAGGCCTGATCTACACCGTCGACCACCATCACGGATCCGAGGAACATCAGGCCGGGTGGGAGTACCACGACGCGACCCTGGTCGATCCGGTCACCGGACTGTTCGACACGCTGCCGACACTGCGCCACACGCTCGACGCCGCGGGGCTCGACGAGCACGTCGTGGCCGTCGTCGGACGCTCCCCGGTGGTGGCCCGCGGCTGGGGAACACCGCTGCGGTTGCTGTTCATCGACGGTGGGCACACCGAGGAGGCCGCCAACCGCGACTTCGACGGGTGGGCCCGCTGGGTGGCCGTGGGCGGCGCACTGGTCATCCATGACGTGTTTCCCGATCCGGCCGACGGCGGTCAGGCCCCGTTCCTCATCTACCGGCGCGCCCTCGACAGCGGCGACTTCCGGGAGGTTCGGGCCACCGGGTCGATGCGGGTACTCGAGCGGATCTGCGGGCAACCCGGAACCCTGGGCGCCGACTAGCGTCCGCTGGTCGCGCACGCACAATCGTATTGACCCTCAAGACCTTTCGGCAGATCGGCGCCTCGGAAGATGCCGGCGGCCGGCGTGGTGGACGACAACGCGTCGGCGGCCAGGATCACCGCCGCCCCCGTCCAGGTGGTGCGCTCGACCGGCCAGCGCTTGCCGTCCTCGTACACCAGACCGGTCCAGTAGGACCCGTCCTCCTCGCGCAGATGATGCATCGCGGCGAACTGCTCGTAGGCGCGCGCCCTGTCCCCCATCGCCTCCAAAGCCAGGACCAACTCACAGGTTTCGGCGCCGGTCACCCATGGCCGGTCGTCGACGCAACGAATGCCCAGACCGGGCACCACGAAGTCGTCCCACCGCCCGTTGATGCGCGCGTGCGCCCTCGGGCCGCGCAGTGCGCCGCCGAGCACCGGGTAGTACCACTCCATCGACCAGCGGTCCTTGGTGACGAACCGGTCCGGGTGCTCGGCGATCGCATGACCGAGACGGCCGACCGCGACCTCCCACTCGGGCTGCGAGTCGTCGACGTAGTCGGCAAGGGCCAACGCGCAGCGGATGCTGTGGTAGATGCTCGCGCACCCGGTCAGCAGCGCCTCGTCAGCGTCACCGGAAGGTCCTCGCGCCCAAGCGATCTCACCGGTGCCGAACTGCAATTCGAGGACGAAGTCGATGGCCCTGGCCACCACCGGCCACATGGTCTCGGCGAACGCGCGGTCGCCGGTGACCAGCACGTGGTGCCACACGCCGGTGGCGATGTACGCGCAGAAGTTGCTGTCGCTGTTGGCGTCCTCGACCACCCCGTTGCGGAGCTGGATCGGCCAGCTGCCATCCGGACGCTGGGCGGTGCGGGACCATTCGAACGCCGCGCGGGCGGGTTCCAGCAGGCCCGCCACGGTGAGCGCCATGGCGTTCTCGATGTGGTCCCACGGATCGGTGTGCCCGCCGACCGACCACGGGATCGCACCACTGGACTCCTGCGTCGCAGCGATCGACTCAGCGGTCTGCCGACATTGGGCCGGCGTGAAGACGCCCGGCACACCGGGGACGTCATGCATCGGCAGCAGGGGGCTTTCTGAAGTAGAGAGCGACACTCTTGCCGATCAGCGGGTTGAGCGCCGCCTCGGCCGCCCGGGTGAGCCACGGCCGGCCCATCATATCCCACACCAGCAGCTTGTGATACGCGGTCACCGCCGGGTGATCGTTCTTCTCGGTTCCCACAGCGCATTTGAGCCACCAGTACGGCGAATGCAGCGCATGGGCGTGATGGGTGAAAGTGAGCTCCAGGCCGTGAGCGAGCACCTTGTCGCGGAGCTCGTCGGCCCGGTAGATGCGGATGTGGCCGCCCTCGTTGGCGTGATACTCGTCCGACAACGCCCAGCAGATCCGCTCGGGCAGCCAACGCGGCACGGTGATCGCCAGTGCGCCTCCCGGTTTGAGCACACGCACCAGCTCGGCGATGGCACGGTCATCCTCGGGGACGTGCTCGAGGATCTCCGAGGCGATGACGCAGTCGAATGTGCCGTCCGGGTAGGGCAGGTCGAGGGCGTCGCCCTTGACGGCCTCCCCCCTGGCGGTGGCCGGCGCCTCGCCCTCGTCCTTCATCGCCTGCAGGATCTGGTCGACGTCGTTGAGGTCCGAGGCGTTCTGGTCGAACCCGATCACGTCGGCTCCGCGCCGGAACGCCTCGAACGTGTGGCGGCCGGCGCCGCAGCCGACGTCGATCACCTTGGTTCCGGCGCCGACGCCGAGCCGGTCGAAGTCCACGGTCAGCATGTCGTGACCCTCTCACAGGCTCGGTCGTACACCGCGACAGTCTGTGCGGCAACGGATTCCCAGCTGAACACCTCGAGCGCACGCCGGCGGCCGTTGTCGCCGAGGCGCCGGAGTTCCAGAGGCGAGTCGAGCAGGTCGCCGAGCACGGAGGTGAGTTCGTCGACGTCGGCGGGTGTCACCAGCCGCGCGCACTCCCCATCGGTGCCCACCACCTCGGGCAGGGCCCCGGCGCGGCTGGCCACGATCGGGGTGCCACTGGCCATCGCCTCCACCGCCGGCAACGAGAACCCTTCGTACAGCGAAGGGATGCAGGCGACTTCGGCGGAGGCCAGCAGACCGGCCAGTTCGGAGTCGCTCAGCCCGCTGGAGATGTGCACGATGTCGGAGATGCCGAGCTCGGCGATCAGCTTCTCGGTGGGGCCGTTGGGCTCGAGCTTGGCGACCAGCTGCAGCTCCAGATCGCGCTCGATGCGCAGTTTGGCCACCGCGTGCAGCAGGTGGCTGACGCCCTTGAGCGGCACGTCGGCACTGGCGATCGCGATCACCCGGTTGCGAACCCGCTGCCGGCCGGGCTGGAACAACTGGGTGTCCACGCCGAGCGGGACCACATGCAGCTGATCCGGATCGACAGCGAAGTCCTCGGCGATGTCGGCGGCCGAGGTCGACGACACGGTCAACAGTTCCGGGATCCGGCGCGCGACCTGCTTCTGCATCTCCGCGAAGCCGTACCAACGGCGCACCAGCGGCTTGCGCCACCACGCGGCCGCCGCGACGTCGACCACCTTGTCGCGGGTGATCGGGTGGTGCACGGTGGCCACCACGGGCAGGCCGGAGGCCGCGATGTCGAGCAGACCGGTGCCCAGACACTGGTTGTCGTGCACAACGTCGAAGTCGTCGCGGCGCTCGGCCAGCAGGCGCGCGACGCGCATGCTGAACGTCTTGGGCTCCGGGAAGCCGGCAGTCCAGGTCGTCAGCAGCTCCTGCAGATCGATGCTGGTCTTGATCTCACTGGGCCGCGGGATGCGGAACGGGTCCGGTTCGCGGTAGAGGTCGAGGCTTGGCACCTTCGTCAGCCGGACGCGCGGGTCCAGCCCCTCGGGGTAGGGCTGACCGGAGAACACCTCGACGTCGTGGCCGAGTTCGACGAGACCGCGGCTCAGATGGCGGACATAGACACCCTGGCCGCCACAGTGGGTCTTGCTCCGATACGACAGCAGTGCGATACGCATGGTCAGCTCACAGATCCCGGAGAGCGGCCCCGACGTGGGCGAATCGTCTGGCGCAAGAAACCCGAACCCTCCTGGACATGTGTCCAGACTATAGTTTGACGTGCTAGCTGACGCAATCCGTCCGCTAGCTCTGACTACCACAGTCACGCTCGGCCGTCCTGTCCGGCCTCCCCGTGGCCCGGCCCTGTCAACGAGGCGGGAATCCCCCGGTCGCCACCGGGCCCCAGCGCTCGGGCGTGACCCGGATGAGGCACTTGCGCTGGTCGAGCATCGCCTGGCGGTACTCGTCCCAGTCCGGATGCTCTCCGGCGATGGCGCGGAAGTACTCGACCAACGGCTCCAGCGCCTCGGGCATGTCGACGACCTCGGCGGGCCCGTCCACCTGCACATAGGGGCCGTTGAACTCGTCGGAGAGCACCACCACGCTCGCGTGCGCACGCCTTGTGATGTTGGCCGCCTTGGCGCGCTGCGGGTAGCTCGCGATCACGATCCGCCCCTCGGAGTCCACCCCGCCCGAGACCGGAGAGCTCTGCAGGGAGCCGTCGGCGCGGAAGGTGGTCAGGATCATCCGGTGCCGGGGTCCGATGAAATCGAGCAACTCGGGCAACGTGACCACATCGGCGGTGGCGAGCTTTCTCGTCATCTCCCCAGCGTATCGGCGCGTGTCGGACCCCGGATCTAGGCTGTCGAACATGAGTTCGAAGAAGGAATGGATCGCGGCGCTGGACGCCGTCGATCGCGCGCACCGGGCGGTCTCCGCCCTACCGTTCACCGCGTTACGGCCGGTCGATCAGCGGGCCCTGCTGGTCAGGCTGGACGCGCTGGAGAAGACGCTGGCCGTCAAACAGCGGCAACTGCTCGCGCAGATGGTCTCCGGGCCCCCGCCGGTCGAGTTCGCCGGAGCGCCGTGGGCCGAGGTGCTGGCCCGCCGGCTGCGCATCTCGGTCGGCGACGCGCAGCGTCGCATCGCCGAGGCGGGTCCGATCCCGACGTAAGCCGGCAACCGCACCAGCCGTCGCCCTAGAATCCTGAGCACTCGCACAGCGCACAACACGGCAGCGCGTGACTGACAAGGGGCCGGCATGGCTGAGACGGAGCGCCGGGCGCTCACCGAGTGGCGCCGTTACGGCCCGCTGCCGGTGGCGGCCGGCCTGGGCTACTCGATCGGCGTCATCCATGTCTATTCGCTCGGTGCGTTCATGCAGCCGCTGCAGGAGACGTTCGGGTGGAGCCGGGCCGAGGCCTCGGCGGGTCTGACGATCGTGGGGATGGCAGCCGCGGTCGCCGCCATGCCCATCGGTCTGGCCGTCGACCGTCTCGGTCCGCGCCGGGTCGGCCTGGTTGGCGTCGCGCTGATGGGCGGCGCGTTCGCACTGCTGGGCACCGCCACCGGGTCGATGACGAACTGGCTGCTGTTGTGGGCGCTGCTGGCGTTCGCCGCGTTCTGGGTCCAGACCACGGTGTGGACCTCGGCGGTCGCCAGCCGCTTCGAGGCCTCCCGCGGTCTGGCCTTCGCGGTCACGCTGTCCGGCGGATCGCTGGCCGCGGCGGTCTTCCCTCCGCTGGCGACCACCTTCATCGACGAATGGGGCTGGCGCGGAGCGTTTTTCGGCCTCGGTGCGGTGTGGGGCGGTCTCGTGCTGGTCGTCGTCTGGCTTTTCTTCCGTGGCGTGCAGGATGCCAAGGTGGCGCGGGGCGGCGGCGCGCGGGACGACAACCCCGCGCGGGTCCGGACCGCGGTACCCCCTGCCGCCGCGCCCTGCGGCCCGGCCGACCTGCCGGGCCTCACGCTGCGGGAGGGGCTGCGTTCTGCCACCTTCTACAAACTTCTGCTCGCCGCGGGGCTGTTCGCGTTCACCACGCTGGGCATCGTGGTCCACCTCGTTCCGATCCTGCGCGACGCCGGTGCCGAACCGCTTGCTGCAGCGGGCACGGCGGCGCTGGTCGGGGTGTTCTCGATCGCCGGGCGCCTGGGGGTCGGCGTGCTGCTGGACCGCTTCCCCGGACGCGTGGTCGGGGCCTGCGCCTACTTGGTGCCGATCCTGGGTTGCGCGGCGCTGCTGATCGACGGCAGCAGCCCGGTCAGCCAGACGGTGGCCGCGGCGCTGTTCGGCCTGACGCTCGGTGCCGAGGTCGACGTCATCGCCTATCTCGCGTCGCGCTACTTCGGGCTGAAGAACTTCGGCGGGCTGTTCGGCGGGCTGGTGGCCGGGCTGTCGCTGGGCACCGCGTTCGGGCCGTTGGCCGCGGGAGCCACATCGGATCATTTCGGCGGCTACACCAATTTCCTGCTCCTGACCATCGTGTTGATGGCAATCAGCAGCCTGGCGCTGGCCAGTCTGAAGTCCCCACCGTGCTGGCCGGTGCCCGAATCGCTTGGAGTTGCCGACGACGCGTCCATGCGGGAGAGCCCGGACTAGCCGGCAGCACGAACGTCGGATTCGGTGTCACGAACGCCTATTTCGGCAGCACGAACGCGAACGGGCGCGGATAGCCCATCCCGGTCAGTCGTGCCCGGCGCACTGCATCGACCTTGACGCCGCGGACGTCTCCGGACGACGGTTCGTAGCACTGCAGCACGTCGTCGACCACGTCGACGATCAGCACCCAGTGCCGGGGCACGATCCGGCCGACCAGCACCGCCACCGGCCACCCCGATCGCACCGCCGCCAGCACATCGGCCAACCGGTCCCGCCGCCCCCACCACGGGCGCCACCGGTAGCTCACCCCGCGCCCCAGACAGTGCGAGGTGACGGCATGCGCCATCCCCACCGGCGTGGTGCCCAACGCCCTGGGCCACACCCGGTTCACCGACGCGTGCACCCGACCCTGTTCGGCGGCAAACCACACCACGGCGTCGGGCGCAGTCAGCGACAGCCGATAAGCCGGGTCCACCATCGCACCGGCGACCACCGCCACCGTCGGCCCGCACGTGATCGCATCACGTTGCCGAAGGCGCAGCGGTCCGATCTTCATCGCTTCCCCCGCGGTGGATTTTTCGCCGACGTTGGGTACTCGCCACGATAAGCCGATCAAGGGGGGAAAGCTGTGGCCTTCGACATCACTCCGACCGCCGCCCAGCATGACCTCGCCCGCCGCACCCATGAATTCGCCGAACAGGTGGTCCGTCCCGTCGCCGCCGAGTACGACCAGCGCCAGGAGTTCCCGTGGCCGGTCCTTGAGGAAGCGGCGGCCCGCGGCTTCTACAGCCCGTTGTTCTATCGAGACCTGATCGGCGACCCGACCGGTCTGTCACTGCCGATGTTCATGGAGGAGCTGTTCTGGGGCTGCGCCGGCATCGGCCTCGCGGTGGTGATGCCCGCGCTGGCGCTGTCGGCCATCGGGCAGGCCGCCTCCCCCGAACAGATGCTGCAGTGGGCGCCAGAGTGTTTCGGCACTCCTGGCGATCTGAAGCTCGCCGCGCTGGCGATCTCCGAACCCGAGGGCGGCAGCGACGTGCGCAACCTTCGCACCACCGCCCGGCGGGCCGGCCCGGGCGCCGACGCCGACTGGATCATCGACGGCCACAAGATGTGGATCGGCAACGGCGGCATCGCCAACGTCCACGTCGTCAATGCCGTCGTCGACCAGGAACTCGGACACAAGGGGCAGGCGCTCTTCATCGTCCCCGGGGGCACTCCGGGTCTGGAGATGGTGCGCAAACTCGACAAGCTGGGGTGCCGCGCCTCGCACACCGCGGAACTCAAGTTCACCGGGGTCCGGGTGCCGGCCGATCACCTGCTCGGCGGTCAGGAGAAGCTGGACCACAAACTTGCCCGCGCGCGCGAGGCGGTCGAGGGCGCCCGCCATTCCGGCTCGGCCACCCTGGGTACCTTTGAGCAGACCCGTCCGATGGTGGCCGCGCAGGCGCTCGGAATCGCCCGTGCCGCACTGGAGTACATGACCGAGTACGCCAACCGGCGGGAGGCGTTCGGCGCGCCGATCATCGACAACCAGGGCATCGCGTTCCCGCTGGCCGATCTGGCGACCGAGCTGGACGCTGCGCGGCTGCTCACCTGGCGCGCGTCCTGGATGGCCGCGACGGGGGTGCCGTTCGAACGCGGCGAGGGCTCGATGTCCAAGCTGGCGGCCAGTGAGCTCGCAGTCCGCGCCACCGAGCGGGCGATCCAGACCATGGGCGGGTGGGGCTACATCAAGGATCACCCCGTGGAGAAGTGGTACCGGGACGCCAAGCTCTACACCATCTTTGAGGGCACCAGCGAGATCCAGCGCATCGTGATCTCCAATGCGCTCGGCGCCGCGGACGGCAAACCGCCGCTGCACGTCGACCTGGAACCCACGGGCGGCCCGATCAACCGCATATTCGGCCGCGGCACCCCAGTGCGGACGCAGATGGGCGCGTCGGCGCTCTCGATGAAAGACCGCATCCCCGCACCGGTGATGCAGATGGCGATGAAGGTGCTTCGACCACCGCGGAAATAACGGGCACGTCAAACCCGGTACTCCTGGTTTCACGTGACGCAGTTCTGGCAACATTACCGACCAGTCATATAGGTGTCCGGTACGCGGGATGGGATCACGATGGAGTTTCCTTCACAAGCGATAACCGTTCTGGCCCAGACGTCGGGAGGCGACGAAGGCGGTGGTACCGCCCTCCACGAGATCGTCCTGTTGACGGTGGCCGGTGCAGTCGTCTCGGCGGTGCTGTTGTGGATCGGCTGGCTGCACCGCAGTCACAAGATCACCTGGCTGGCCTCCCTGGCCGACTGGTCGGGGAGGCTGTTCAAACGTCCGCCGTGGGTGGCGCTGCCGGTCGCACTGTTCACCGCGTCGATCATCTGCGCGCTGTTCGGCTTCATCTGGGACGTCAGCCTGCACATCGGCAACGGCCGCGACGACGGCGCGCTGGCCAACCCCGCCCACTACTTCATCCTGATCGGTCTGTTCGGCATCTTCGTGGCCGGCTGCACCGCGATGGTGTTGCCGTACGACAAGCCCGGACCGGCCGCCGTGCGGATCACCGACCACTGGTACGCGCCGGTCGGTGGCATCGTCATGGCCGGCTGCGGCCTCTATGCGCTGCTCGGCTTCCCGCTCGACGACATCTGGCACCGCATCTTCGGCCAGGACGTCACGCTGTGGGGACCGACCCACCTGATGATGATCGGCGGCGCCGGGTTCTCCACGCTGGCCGCGGCCTACCTCGAGTACGAGGGCAGGCGGGCGGTCGGCCCGGATCGGCCGCGCGACGGCATCGGCCTGAGATTCGTTCTGTACCTCGCCTTCGCCGGTGTGCTGATCGGCGCCTCGGTGTACCAGATCGAGTTCGACTTCGGTGTCCCGCAGTTCCGGCAGGTGTTCCAGCCGATGCTGATCGCCGCCGCCGCGGGCCTGGCGCTGGTGATGGCCCGGATTTTCCTCGGGAAGGGCGCCGCGCTGATCGCCGCGGTGATCGCGATCGGCCTGCGCGGCATCGTCGCCTTCCTCGTCGCGCCGGTGCTCGATGCGCCGGTCAACTGGTTCCCGCTCTACCTGGGCGCGGCGGTCGTGGTCGAACTGGTCGCCCTCACTCCGCTGTACAAGCGCCCGATCGTGTTCGGTGCGGTCAGCGGGCTCGGCATCGCCACGGTCGGGCTGTGGCTCGAGTCGCTGTGGATCAACGCGGTCTACCCGCTGACCTGGCCGACGAGCATCTGGCCCGAAGCGCTCGGGATGGCCGTCCCGGTCGCCGTCCTCACCGGGGCATGCGGTGCGATGGCCGGCATGGTGCTCACCGGGCGCCGCCTGCCGCGGCGCGCGATCGGCGTCAGCCTGGTCGTGTTGACCGTGCTGGTCATCGGCGCCGCGGCTGCCAACGGGCTGCGCTACACCACACCGCAGGACGCGACAGCGCAGGTCACGCTCACCGAAGCCCAGGGGCCCGGCGAGGGCCGCTTCGTCACCGCCGACGTGCGATTCAACCCGCCCGACGTCGTCAGCGACGACCCGAACTGGGTCGCAGTGCTCGGGTGGCAGGGTGGCCTGGCCAACGAGCGCGGGCAGTTCATCGACCCGTTGGAGAAGGTCGGCCCCGGCCACTACGTCTCCACCCAGCCCATGCCGGTGTCGGGCACCTGGAAGACGCTGCTGCGGGTGCACGACGGCCGCACCCTGACCGCGGTGCCGATCTATCTGGCCGGCGATCCCGGTATCGGCGCCGAAGAGGTGCCCGCCGAGGCGCAGTTCACCCGCCCGTTCGTCTCGGAGATCACCATCCTTCAGCGCGAACGCAGCCCGGACATCCCGGCCTCGCTGTGGTTGATCGGCTGCCTGGTGGTCCTGTTCTGCACCCTGGCCATGGTCGCCGGAATCGCCTGGGGCGCTGGACGAATCAACAACAGTGAACCCAGTGGCAGCGAGGCGGAGTTCCAACCCAGCGCGCAGTCATGACCGGCAGTCCCGAGGTCGTGCTGCTGGCCGACCACCCGATCTGGCTGGCCGTGCCGGCGTTCGCACCGGCGATCGTCGTAGCCGGTGTGGTCGTCTACATCGCCGCCAGGAACCGGCGCAAACCCGACAACACCAAGGAACCGTGACAACACCACATCGGACACCACATCGAGTCCTTGCTCTCGGCGTGGCGGCGCTGCTGCTCGCCGGGTGCACCGGAACCAGCGACTCCGACAGCGGCGCAACCAGTTCCGGCTCCGCAGCGACGGAACCGCCGATGGCATCGGACGCGCAGGCGCCGCCCGAGCAGCTCGTCATCGACGTCACGATCGCGGGCGGCGAGGTGAACCCGACCAACGCCCAGCTGCAGGCGAAGGTCAATGAACCGATCGTCATCCGGGTCAGTAGCGACGCCACCGACGAACTGCACGTGCACTCGACACCCGAGCACAGCTTCGACGTCGGCATCGGCCCGGCCCAGAGCTTCCAGTTCACCGCTGAGGTGCCCGGACGCGTGGACGTCGAACTGCACACTCTGCACAAGACGATCGCGACGATCCAGGTGCGGTGAGCCTGCCGCAGTGAGCGCACAACTGCTGGCCCACGGCCTGGGCGGTTCGGCCGACCTGCCGATCCCGTTCACCTATGCCCTCATCGGCGCCGCGTGGGCACTGACGTTCACCTTCGCCGTGGTGGCCTTGGCGTGGCGCAAACCCCGGTTCTCCGCAACGAAACCGGGACGGCCGTTGCCGCCGTGGCTCACCCGCGCGGTCGACGCGCCGGTGACACGCCGGCTGCTTGCCGCCGTGGCCCTGCTTCTCACCGGATGGGTCGGCGCCGCAACCTATCTCGGCCCGCAGACCGCCGACAACGCGCTGCCCGGCGTGTTCTACGTGCTGCTGTGGGTCGGGCTGGTGGCGCTGTCGGTGTTGTTCGGCCCCGTCTGGCGGGTGCTGTCGCCGGTGCGCGCGCTGCACCTGGTCACCGGGCGCCGATCGCTGGGCGCGACGTATCCCGCCGCGCTCGGGTACTGGCCTGCCGCGGCCGGCCTTTTCGCCTTCGTGTGGCTCGAATTGGCCAGCCCCGACCCGGGTTCGCTCGGCGCGATCCGGCTGTGGCTTGCGGTGTACCTCGCGGTCACGATCATCGGCGCCTTCTGCTGCGGCACCCGCTGGTGCGCCAACGCCGACCCCTTCGAGGTGTACAGCGTGGTCGCGTCGCGCCTGTCACCGCTGCGCCGGAATCCCGACGGGCGCATCGCGATCGGCAATCCGTTCGACCACCTGCTGACGCTGCCGGTGCGGCCCGGCGTCGTCGCCGTGCTGTCGGTGCTGCTCGGATCCACCGCGTACGACAGCTTCTCGGCGACCCCGATGTTCCGCGGGTTCGTCGACGACATGACCGGCTCGGACCTGGCCGCGACCGGGGTGCGCACCGCCGGGCTGGCGTTGTTCGTCGGCATCGTCGCGCTGACCTTCACCGCCGCGGCCCGCTGCACCGGAGGCGTCGACGCCCGCACCCGCCGGGAACTGCCGGGGCTGCTGGCACATTCGCTGATCCCGATCGTCATCGGCTACGTCTTCGCCCACTACCTGACCTATCTGGTGGAGCGGGGACAGCAGACGGTGTACCGGTTGTTCGGCCAGACCGACGCCGAGGTGGCGTATGTGCTCTCCATGCATCCGGCACTGCTGGCCACGCTGAAGGTCGGCTTCGTGGTGGCCGGCCACATCGCCGGGGTGATCGCCGCCCACGACAAGGCTTTGGCGGTGCTTCCCGCCCGGCACCAGCTCACCGGTCAGCTCGCCATGATGCTGGTGATGGTGGGCTACACGTTCACCGGCCTGTATCTGCTGTTCGGCGGATGAGCAGGCAGCTTCTCACGTTAGGGTTCGGTCGTGGCGAGTGAGGACTCTCTGGAACAGGCGCTCGTCAGCGGGGCGCCCCAGCGGGTCGGTTGGTTCCGGTTCTACTTCGCCGACGAGCGCTGGGAGTGGTCCGAGCAGGTCCAGATCCTGCACGGGTACGAGCCGGGGACCGTGACGCCGACGACCGAACTCGTGCTGTCGCACAAGCACCCCGAAGACCGCCAGCAGGTCGCGGCAACGCTGGACGAGGTGCGCCGCACGCACCAGACGTTCTCCACCCGTCACCGCATCATCGACACCCGCGGCGACGTCCACGAGGTCGTGGTGATCGGCGACCAGCTCCTCGACGGGGGCGGCCGTCTGATCGGCACGCACGGGTTCTACGTCGACATGACGCCGACCGACGCGCAGGCCAAGGCCATGCTGACCGAGGCGCTGGCCGAGATCACCGAGAACCGCGCGGTGATCGAACAGGTCAAGGGCATGCTGATGCTCATCTACCGGGTCGATTCTGAAGCCGCGTTCGAACTGCTGCGCTGGCGGTCCCAGGAGACGAATATCAAGCTCCGGCTGCTCGCCGAGCAATTGCTCTCCGACTACGGGGCGCTGGTGTACGAGGAGGTCCTGCCGCCCCGGTCGACGTTCGACCACCTGCTTTTGACCGCACATCTGCGGGCCGATTCCGCCGACGATACCGTGGACAGGTGACCTCGGACAGCCCATCAGGTAGAGCACTGATCATCGTCGACGTGCAGAACGACTTCTGCGAGGGCGGCTCCCTGGCGGTCACCGGCGGTGCGGCGGTGGCACGCGGCATCACCGACCTGCTCGCCGCGAGGCCGGGGTATGACCACGTGGTCGCCACCAAGGACTTCCACATCGATCCCGGCGCTCACTTCTCCGACACCCCCGACTACGTCGATACGTGGCCGGTGCACTGCGTCGCGCACACCACCGGCGCCGAGTTTCATCCCGATCTGGACACCACGCCGATCGAGGCGGTGTTCGAGAAGGGGCATCACTCGGCCGCCTACAGCGGGTTCGAAGGCACAGATGCCGAGGGCACCACGCTGGCCGAGTGGTTGCGGGCGCACGACGTGGACGCCGTCGACGTGGTCGGGATCGCCACCGACTACTGCGTGAAAGCCACCGCCGCCGACGCGGCCGCCGCCGGCTTCACCACGCGGGTGTTGCTGGACCTGACGGCCGGGGTGTCCCCCGACAGCACCGACGAGGCCGTCCACGCACTGCGCGCGGCCGGCGTCGCGGCCGTGTGAGGCAGCCGACGGTTGCACTGCCCGTGGCGTGGGCATCCCCTATCGTCGCCAACGCCGAACCTCGCACAAATTCAGGAGAGCCCACTTGACACAAATCGCCGGCTCGCCGGGAACCACGATCCCGCTCGAGCTGTGGCCGGGCAAGGCCTACCCGCTCGGTGCCACCTATGACGGCTCCGGCACCAACTTCGCGTTGTTCAGCGAGGCCGCCGAGAAGGTCGAGTTGTGCCTGTTCGACGCCGACGGCGAACAGACCGCCTGCGTGACGCTGCCCGAAGTCGACGGTTTCGTATGGCATGGGTTCATCCCCAACATCGAGCCGGGACAGCGCTACGGCTACCGCGTCTACGGGCCGCACGACCCCGCCAATGGGCTGCGGTGCAACCCGAACAAGCTGCTTCTCGACCCGTACTCGAAGGCCATCGACGGGACCTTCGATTGGAATCAGTCTCTGTTCGGCTACGACTTCGGTGATCCGGACAGCCGCAACGACGACGACTCGGCGGCAAGCATGCCCAAGTCGGTCGTCATCAACCCGTACTTCGACTGGGGAGTGGACCGTCCGCCTCGCCACGAGTACGCCGACACCGTCATCTACGAGGCGCACGTCAAGGGCCTCACCCAGACCCACCCGGACATCCCCGACCAGATCCGCGGCACTTACGCCGCCGTCGCGCACCCGGCGATCATCGAACACCTGACGTCTCTGGGCGTCAATGCCATCGAGTTGATGCCGGTGCACCACTTCGCCAACGATTCGACGCTGATCGAGAAGGGTTTGTCGAACTATTGGGGCTACAACACCATCGGTTTCTTCGCCCCCGACGCCAAGTACAGCTCGAACCCGAATCCCGGCGGGCAGGTGCAGGAGTTCAAGGCGATGGTCCGCGCCCTGCATGAGGCCAACATCGAGGTCATCCTCGACGTCGTCTACAACCACACCGCCGAGGGCAACCACATGGGCCCGACGTTGTCCATGCGCGGCATCGACAACGCCGCGTACTACCACCTCGTCGACGACGACAAGCGCTACTACATGGACTACACCGGGACCGGCAACAGCCTCAATGTCAGCCACCCGCACACGCTGCAGCTGCTGATGGATTCGCTGCGGTACTGGGTCACCGAGATGCATGTCGACGGCTTCCGCTTCGACTTGGCCTCCACCTTGGCGCGCGAGTTCTACGAAGTGGACCGGCTGGCCACCTTCTTCGAACTCGTTCAGCAGGACCCGACCGTCAGCCAGGTCAAGTTGATCGCCGAACCGTGGGACGTCGGCCCCGGTGGTTACCAGGTCGGCAACTTCCCGCCGCAGTGGACCGAGTGGAACGGCAAATACCGCGACACCGTCCGCGACTTCTGGCGCGGCGAGCCGGCCACCCTCGACGAGTTCGCCTACCGTCTCACCGGCTCAGCCGACCTGTACGAACGCACCGCGCGCCGGCCGGTCGCGTCGATCAACTTCGTCGTCGCCCACGACGGCTTCACCCTGCGCGACCTCGTCTCGTACAACGAGAAACACAACGAGGCCAACGGCGAGGACAACAACGACGGCGAGAGCCACAACCGGTCGTGGAACTGCGGGGTCGAGGGTCCCACCGACGATCCGGAGATCCTGGCGCTGCGCTCACAGCAGCAGCGCAATTTCCTGACCACGCTGCTGTTGTCTCAGGGTGTCCCGATGATCTGTCACGGTGACGAACTCGGCCGCACCCAGGGCGGCAACAACAACGGCTACTGCCAGGACAACGAGATCACCTGGATCGACTGGAGCAACGTCGACACCGACCTGCTGGAGTTCACCCGAGCGGTGTCGCAACTGCGGGCCGAACACCCGGTCTTCCGGCGTCGGCGCTTCTTCAGCGGCAAGCCGGTAGGTCGGCGCGGCCAGGAAGGCCTGCCCGACATCGCCTGGTTCACGCCCGACGGCACCGAGATGACAGGTGAAGACTGGGGTTCCGGCTTCGCGAAATCGGTCGCGGTGTATCTGAACGGGCACGGAATCCCCGACATGGACGCCAGGGGCCAGCGCGTTGTCGACGACTCGTTCCTGCTGTTCTTCAACGCCCACCACGAGCCTATCGATTTCACGTTACCGCCCAACGAGTTTGCCGCGTCCTGGGAGCCGGTGGTGTCCTCGGTTGCCGCCGTCGCCCCGGAGCCGGGCACCTCCCACCAGGCCGGTGCCACCTTGCCGGTTCCGGCCAGGACGGTGCTGGTGTTGCGGGCCGAGCCGAACTTCAGATGAAAGCCGTTGCGCGCCACCACGCTTAGCTCGGCCGAGTCAACCCGGATTTGCCTGGCGCTGTGTTAACTTGATCGTGCTGTTGCAGCCGTGGCCACCGCGCGGGCAGCGGGTTGTCCCGCATGCCCACCGGCCGGGCGGGCCGGGTGTAGGAGCCGTAGAGCGGCGGCGCCCTACCCGGTGACCACGGCTGCCAGCCTGGCGCTCAGCTCAGGATGCGCGCGATGGACCGCATCGGGATCGGCAGCCACGACGGCCGGAAGCGGGCCTCGTATGCCGCTTCGTAGACCGCCTTGTCCAGTTCGTAGGCCGCGAGCACCGCCCCGTGGTCACGCGGATCGATGCCGGCGACGGCGGCATACCCGGCGCAGAACGCCGCGCTGTTGCGGTCCACCCAGTTGCGCGCGATGCCGGCCAGTCGGCCGTCGGCGTCCGCGCCGGGCTCCAGCTCCACCAACCGCTGCGAGGCCGCGTACTCGAACGACCGCAGCATTCCGGCGACGTCGCGCAGCGCCGAATCCGGCCGCCTGCGCTCGTCGAGCGGCTGACCGGGCTCGCCCTCGAAGTCGATCAGCAGCCAGCTCTCCGGCGTGCGCAACACCTGGCCGAGATGGAGGTCGCCGTGCACTCGCTGCACGGGCACCTGCTGCCCTGACAACGCACGGTAGCGCTCCTCGATCGCCGGCACGTGGTCGGCCAGCTCCGGGGCGGCCCGCGCCGCCGACGCCAACCGTGCCAGCACGGAATCGACGGGAAACGGCACGGTGAAGGTGCCCAGTGTCTCGGCCAGCGTGGCGTGCACCGAGGCCACCGCCTCGCCCAGCCGGTAGGACTCGTCGGCGAAGTCACTGCCGACCTCGTCGGCGAACAACTCACGGGTGCTGGCCGTGGCCATGTCCCAGCCCTCGGCGCTGTTCGCGGCGAACGCGGCCACCATGCCCAACGCCGACGGTTCGGTCCCCGGCCCGGCCCACGACGTCTCGTACGAGCCGAGCAGCGTCGCGACGTGCGGATTACCGGCGCGGGCCAGCACCCGGTTGAGTTCGATGTCGGGGTTGATCCCGGGGGTGACCCGCCGGAACACCTTCAGCATGGCCTCTTTTCCGAAGATCACGCTGGTGTTGCTCTGCTCGGCGCTCGACACCTTGGGCGGCGCGTGCACCGGCAGCACCGCATCGGTCTCGCGGGTGAACCGCAGGTCTGCGACGGTCGCGGAGGTGTCGATCAGTCGCAGCAGACGGCGGGCGGCTTCCGGGTCGAACAGCGCGTCATAGGCCGTGCGCTGTCCGCCGGCACCCGACACCGTGCCGATCACCGCCGCCGGGTCGAGGAACCCCGGCGCGGCCGGGCCGTCCACCCACCGCACCAGCAACTGGTAGCGCTCGCCGGTGCCGTCGCTGTAGGTCACGTCGAGCAGCACATGCTCCAGGTCATCTTCGAGTGGGGTCACCGTGGCGGGCACGACCGACGCGAGTTCGCGGCTGCGGCCGGCGTACCAGCGGCGGTCAACGATCCAATCGCCGAATGCCAGCGTCATGGTGTGAAACCTACCCAGCACGGCGCGAAAGGAATCACCGCGCGAGCCGGGCTAAGGCAGGAAGCGCTCCGCTCCTGCGGTTCGCACGAACCGGGTGCTGTTGGCCTGTCGGTAGCCGATCACGCCGCCGCTGAACGTCAGGAACATCAAGCCGGCCACCCCGGGCAGTGCGACTGCCGCGATCTGAGCGACGGTCGGGTTGGTCACGCCGCGCGGGTTGGCGCCCAGCCGGGGAGCCTGTCCGCCGGCCGGGACGGCCGGCGGTGCCACCGTCGCCCCGGGTGTGGGCGGCACCGAGCCCCGGATCGTCGGGGTCCGCACCCCGGCGACGCCGGGAGCGGTGACGTTGGGGGCGGCGGTCGCGCCCGGCGCCTGCGGTGCCGGCCGCAGCGGCTTCCCGGCCAGGGTGCCGGCCCGCGGCACGGTCACCAACGGCGCCCGGAACACGACCGCCTCCGGGTACGCGCCGCCCGCCCCGCCGCCGCCACCACCGGTGGTGGTTCCGGTGGTCGCGTCGGCGACGGGCGCCTCCTCCTGGGTGCGGAACGCCGGCCCGGGCGGCGGCGCAGGGGCCGGAACGACCTGTAGCGCACGCAGGAACTCGGTCAGCGTCGGCACCGGGATCTCCACCGTCGTGTAGAACGTCGACGGCGTGGGCCAGCTGCCCATCGGGATCTCCCCGGCGGCGGGCAGCCTGACGAACGGCAGCTTGATCGCGTTGCGCTCGGGCGCCGGCTGCCGGAACGACGGAGCCGGCCGCGGGCTCTCGACCACCGACTCCGACTGCCGGGAACCGCCGGTGCCTGCGCCCGGATCGGATTCGACGATCCGGGTCGGCTCGATCTGTTCGGGTTCGTCGTCGGGCAAGCCCTGGGTCGGTTCGGCGGGCGCCTCCGGTTCGCTCGAACTCCCGCCGTCGTCATCGCTTCCGGTATCGCCCCCGGTGCCGCCGTCGGTGGGGTCGGACCCGCTGTCGGGACCGTCGGCGCTCTGGCTGGAGCCGTCGGAGTCGGACGGCTGCGCGGCGACCGGCACCGCGATCACGCCGCCGAAGACAGCGGTGGCGGTCAGCACGCCGGCGACCGTGAAGGTTCGCAGTGCGGGCCCGGCCATGGCGCCTCCATCTCCGGAGGATTTCGTTGTGTTCACGAAGGACGAATTCGCCTGCAATTCTCTCACATCGGCACAAGCGGGTAGGCCCGATGACGTGTGCCCCTGGACGGTGCGGGCAGGATAGGGTGCCGTCGTGACGTCCACCGGCCCCACACGTGACCACGGTGACCCGGGTGATGCGCCCACCGTCGCGCCCCCGCTGACCGAACCTGCCAATCCCGCGCGCCCGTCGGCGGCCGAGGAGGCCCGCACCATCGCGGCGTCAACCAACACCGGCACGCTGGCGACGCTGACCCGCGAGGGCGACCCGTGGGCGTCGTTCGTCACCTACGGCCTGCTCGACGGCGCCCCGGTGCTCTGCGTGTCCAACCTTGCCGAACACGGCCGCAACCTGGCCGCCGACCCGCGGGCGAGCCTCGCGATCACCGCCCCCACCACCGATGCCGATCCGCTGGCCAGCGCCCGGATCACCCTGGCCGGACGCGTCGAGGCCCCGGAGGGAGCCGAACGCGACGCCGCGCGGCAAGCCCATCTGAGCGCCGTCGACGCCGCCAGGTACTACATCGACTACAGCGACTTCACGCTGTGGGTGCTGCGGGTGGCCCGGGTGCGCTGGGTCGGCGGTTACGGCCGGATGGACTCCACCACCGGTGCGGAGTACACGGCGGCCCGGCCCGACCCGATCGCCCCGCACGCCGCCGGCGCGATCGCCCACCTCAACGCCGACCACCCCGACTCGCTCGTCGCGATGGCACGGACCCTGGGCGGATACCCGGACGCGGTGGCGGCGACGTGCACCGCCGCCGACCGCTACGGCCTCGATCTGCGGCTGGATACGCCGCGCGGCATGGCCTACACCCGCGTCGGCTATGCCGGGCCGATCGATTCCATCGACCAATTGCGTTCCGCCGCTGTCGAGTTGACACGACGGGCCCGAGGAGACTGACACATGCCGACCGGAGACGACCGCCCGCAGAGCTGGCAGGCCGCGTTCGAGCTGATCCGCACCCGCGGCCACGAACGGCGCGAGGAACCGTTCAAGCTCGCCAGCGGTCAGCTCAGCCACGACTACATCGACGGTAAGTACGCCGTCGACACCGGTGAGCGACTGGCGATCGTGTCCCGGGCGGTCGCCGACCTCGCCGCGGCCAACGGCATCGAGTTCGACGCCGTCGGCGGCCTGACCATGGGCGCGGACCCGCTGGCGCACGGCGTCGCGATGGTCACCGGCAAGGCGTGGTTCTCGGTGCGCAAGGAACAGAAGACACGCGGCAGGGAGCAGTGGGTCGAGGGCACCCGGCTGCAGCCAGGCATGCGGGTGCTGCTCGTCGACGATGTGATCAGCACCGGCGGCTCGACCGAGCTCGCGCTGGAACGCATCGCCCCGCTCGGCGTGGTGGTCACCGGGGTGATCCCGATGGTCGACCGCGGCGACGTCGCGGCGGCGCGCTTCGCCAGGCGCAACGTGCCGTTCCACGCGCTGGTCACCTACCGCGATCTCGGCATCGATCCCGTCAAGGACGTCTGACCCGCTCAAGGGTGAACGCAGGCACCATCCGCCACAGAAATCCACGTTGTGCAGGCCTGCACTCGAACTTTCGCTGCCAAACGTGGATACCTGGTGCGGGTGAGACTTCGGCGCCGACCCGAACCCGTCAAGGACGGGTGACCAGCACGCCGCCGCGTTCCGAGCTCTCCTCCAGGCCCACGGCCACCGGGTCGCCCGGGGCGAACGCCCGCGCCGCCGAGCTGGCCATCTGAGCGCTGACCGTGGCCCCGCCCGGCAGCGCAAGATGCACCCGCGAGATCGCGCCGAGGAACGACACCGAGGTGACGGTCGCCGCGCCGGCGGGGTCGACGGTGACGGTCACCGACTCGGGACGCACCATCGCCACCCCCTCGCCGTCGACGGAACCGGGCAGCGCGGCCACCGACACCCCGAACACCTGGGCGGTGCCACCGGACACCGTGGCGGGCACCTTGTTGTTCAGCCCGACGAAATCGGCGACGAACGGTGTGGCCGGGTTCGCGTACAGCTCGGCGGGGGCGGCCAGCTGCTCGAGCCGGCCCTGGTTCATCACGCCGACCCGGTCGGCGACCGCGAGCGCCTCCTCCTGGTCGTGGGTCACGAACAACGTCGTCGTGCGGACTTCGAGCTGAACCCTGCGGATCTCGTCCCGCAACTGGGTGCGGACCTTGGCGTCCAGCGCCGACAGCGGTTCGTCAAGCAGCAGCACCCGCGGCTGGATCGCCAGCGCCCGGGCCAACGCGACGCGCTGCTGCTGCCCGCCCGACAGTTCCTTGGCGTAACGCCCTCCCAGCTCCCCCAGACCCACCAGGTCAAGCATGTCGGCCGCACGGGACAACCTGTCCCGCTTACCTTTTCCACGCATCTTCAGTCCGAACGCGACATTGTCGAGCACCGTCAGGTGAGGGAACAGGCTGTAAGCCTGGAACACCATGCCCATATCGCGCTTGTTCGCCGGCACCCGGCTGACATCGACGCCGCCGACCGACACGGTGCCCGACGTCGCCTCGTCGAGTCCGGCGAGAATCCGCAACGCGGTGGTCTTCCCGCACCCGGACGGGCCCAGCAGTGCGACCAGCTCGCCGGGCTCGATGTGCAACGTCAGGCCGTCGAGCGCACGGGTCTGCCCGTACACCCGGGTCAGCTCGTCGAGCTGGACGGCGACTCCACTCATACGGTCACTCCCACGTTGCGTCGGCCTCTGGTCACCAGCGACAGGATCAGCAGCAGCGCGAAACCGAACAGCAACGTCGCCAGCGACGCCGCCACCGAGGTGGGGCCGTCGCTCTTGCCGATCAGCACGATCTGCACCTGCAGTGTCTGGTAGCCCGACAACGACGCGATTGTGTACTCGCCCAGCACCACCGCGATCGAGATGAAGGCGGCCGACAGGATTCCCGACCAGATGTTGGGCACCACCACGCGCACTATGGTCGACAACCAGCCCGCCCCCAGCGATCTGGCGGCCTCCGAGAGCGTGCGGAGATCGATCGCCGACAGCGCCGCGTCGATGGCCCGGTACGCGAACGGAAGCACGATGATCACGTAGACGAACGTCAGCGTCAGCGCGGACTCGCCGAGGAAGTACGTCACCCACAGATACACGTTGCGCAGGCCGACGACGATCACCAGCGCCGGAATCGTCAACGGCAGCAGGCACAGAAACTCGACCAGGCCCCTGGCCCATGGCGCACGCAGCCGAACCCAGATCATCGTCGGCACCAGCAGCATCAGCATCGCGGCCACAGTGAGCACCGCCAGCAGCAGCGACACCACGATCGCCTGGTACAGCGTCTCGTCGGCGATCAGATTGGCCCACGCCTGCCAGGTCCGCCCGTCGGAAAGCAGGTTGCGGGTGGAGAAATCGGCCATCGCGTACAGCGGAAACAGAAAGAACAACCCGAACATCACCCACAGTGCCCCACGCACAGCGGCTTTCAAGACCGGGTCCTCATGACAACCACCGGGAACTACGGCGCACCAACAGGTTGTAGGCGGCCATCACCACGGCAACCACGACGATCATCTCCAGCGCCAGGGCGTAGGCGAACCCGGCCTGCCCGAGCACCACCTCGCTGACCAGCGACGCACGGATCAGCAGTGGCAGGATCGGACTGCCCTGGCTGACCAGCGCCGCGGCGGTGGCGTAGGCGGCAAAAGCGTTGGCGAACAACAACAGAGCCGAGCCCAGGAAGGCCGGCGTCAGCAGCGGTAGCGCCACCTCACGCCAGTACGCCCACGTCGACGCGCCGAGGCTGACAGCGGCTTCGCGCCACTGCTCCCGCAGCCCCTCCAGCGCCGGGACGAACACGATGACCATCAGCGGGATCTGGAAGTAGGTGTACACCAGGATCAATCCGCTCAGACTGTAGAGCCAGCCCGAGCCGGCCAGGTTGAACCCGAACACCTGCTGCACCCACAGCGTGAGCACCCCGTTCAGCCCCACGGTGGCCAGGAACGCGAACGCCAGTGCCACACCGCCGAACTGGGCCAGCACGCTGCACAGGGACAGCACGGTCCGACGCACCATCGAGGTCGGCGGACTGCTGACGATCAGCCACGCCAGCGCCGCGCCCCCGAACGCGCCGAGCAGTGCGGTGGCGCCCGACAGCAGCACGCTGTCCCGCAGCGCCGACAGCGCGGTGCCGGTGAACAGCGCGGCGATGCGGTCCAGGCTGAACACCCCATCGGCGTACACCGCCCCCACCACCACCGTGACCGTCGGGATGATCAGGAAGATCACCACCACGGTCAGGAACGGCAGCAGCGGCAGCGAATCACGCAGTCGGCGTGCAAGACCCACGGGCGTACGCTCAGCCGACCGCGGCGGCCCAGTTCTCCGCCAGGTACTTCGAGGCCGCCTCGGTCTGCTCGGGCGTCGGCACGGTCACCGGTCCGCTCACCACCGGCAGCGCCGCGGCCACCGCCGCGTCCAGCGTGCCGTCGGCGAGCATGTTGTCGGCCCGCACCGGGCGAACGCCACCCTGGGCGAACAGGTTCTGTCCCTCGTCGCTGTACAGGAACTCCTGCCACAGGCGCGCGGCCGCCGGGTGCGGCGCGTCCTTGTTGATCGCCTGGTAGTAGTACCCGGCCACAACGTTGTCCGGCGGCACCAGCACCGTCCACGACGGCAGCTTCTTGGTCTCGGCGGAGTTGGTGTAGTTCCAGTCGATCACCACCGGGGTTTGGCCGGATTCGATGGTGGCCGGTGTCGGGTCGACGGGCAGGAAATTACCGGCCTGCTTGAGCTTGCGGAAGAACTCGACCCCGGGAGCGATGTCGTCGGCCGAACCGCCCTGCGACAGCGCCACCATCAGCACACCGGAGAACGCCGCGCCGGCCTGCGTCGGGTCGCCGTTGAGCGCCACCTTGCCCCGGTACTCGGGCTTGAGCAGGTCGTTGACGCTGGTCACCGGCGGCACCGTGGAGGAGTCGAAACCGATCGACATATAGCCGCCGTAGTCGTTGACCCAGGTGCCGTCGGCGTCCTTGAACGCCGCGGGGATGTCGTCGAACTTCTCGACCTTGTACGGCGCGAACATCGCGGTGTTGGCCAGAGCCACCGACTGGCCGAGGTCGAAGACGTCGGGCGCGGTGCTGCGGCCCTTCTGCTGATTGGCGGCGTTGATCTCGTCCTGACTGGACGCGTCGGGCTGCGCCGAGTTCACCTTGATGCCGTACTTGTCGGAGAACGCCGTGATGATCGCGCCGTAGTTGGCCCAATCCGGAGGCAGCGCAATCACATTGAGCTCGCCCTCGGCCTTGGCGGCCTCGACGAGGCCCTCCATGCCGCCGAAATCCGCTGCCGAGGTGGCCTCGGCGGCGTTCACCCCCGACTCGGTCTGGGCGTTCGAGCTGTCCTTCTCCGGTGGCGCACAGGCCACAGCGCCGCCGGCCAGCAGCACCGACGCGGCGACGGCGAGGAACCGGGCCAACGGCCGGGAGGTGTTGCGTGCGGTGTTCATTGCCGAACCTTCCGATGAGCAGGAGGCTGCGCAGTGGCTCAGCGGTTACCGCCCCGCGACTCCGCAGTGAACGAATCGGACCAGCTCTGCGCACCCTACCCTGGGACGATGGCGGAATCCGACGACCGTGACGTTACTGCCGCATTTGCCGGCGCGCCGGTGGCGATGCTGGCGACCGCGGGCCTCGACGCGGTGCCCCACCTGGTGCCGGTGGTGTTCGCGATGCCCGAGCACCGCCAGGACATCCTGTACACCGCGATCGACGCGAAGCCGAAGTCGACGCAGCGGCTGCGCCGGCTGGTCAACATCGAGAACAACCCGGCGGTCAGCCTGCTGGTCCAGCACTACGACGAAGACTGGTCCCGGCTGTGGTGGGTGCGCGCGGACGGCGTCGCGACCATTCACCACAGCGGCGTGGAGATGGCCACCGGCTACGCGCTGCTGCGCGCCAAGTACCCCCAATACCGGCGCGTCGAGCTCGACGGACCGGTGATCAGCGTCGAGATCCGACGCTGGGCGTCCTGGTATGGGGGTTAACCGGTAGCGTGCGGTGCGGTTCTCCGCACCCGTTTTGGAGGCCAGCCGGGCAGACGCGGGGGCGCCGCATCGGGAGAGTCGAAGCATGCCCGACACCCCAGAGGACGACCCGCTCACCGACCGTTTCGAACGTGAGGCGATACCGCTGATCGCCGGTCTGTACCGGCACGCGTTCACCCTGACTCGAGACCACGCCGACGCCGAAGACCTGCTCCAGGAAACGGCGGCCAAGGCCTATGCGGCGTTCGGCAGTTTCCGCACCCTCGACACCCTCGACCCCCTCGGCGACGGAGCCAATCTCGCCGGCTGGCTGTACCGGATTCTGCTCAACACCCACATCAGCGCCTACCGCAGACAACAGCGCAGGCCAGGGCTCCAGTTCACCGACGAGTTCACCGACGGTCAGCTGCTGCGGCACGGCAGGCGCGGCAACGCCCCGGAATCCACCGAGGAGGTCGTGCTGGCCCACACGCCCGACCCTGTGATCGCCGCGGCCATGCGCGCGCTGCCGGAGAAGTACCGCACCGCGGTGTATTACGCCGACGTGGAGGGCCGCAAGTTTCGGGAGATCGCCGAGTTGACCCACGCCCCGCTCGGCACCGTGATGTCCCGGCTGCACCGCGGGCGCGCCAGGCTGCGCGCCGCGCTGGCCGACGTCGCCCGGGACCGCGGCTATCCGCTGCCCGAAGCCGCCTGAGCGTTTTCCGCCTTGTCCGCTTCCAGCATCTCCTCGTAGGCGCCCTCGTCGCGGCCCAGCGCGATCGTGCCCGCCACCATCGCCACCGTCGCCACCGCGATCGCGATCGCGTCCCAACGGTCGGCGTTCAATTGCTCGCCGAGGACCACCGCCCCGAGGATCACCGCGACCATCGGTTCGAGCACCAGCATGGTCGGCACCGAGGTCTGCAGCGAGCCCGCGTGGAAGGAGGACTGCTGCAGCAATGTCGCCACCACACCGAGCAGGCCCAGCAGATAGAGCACCGGGGTGGTCAGCACCGCCGTCAGACCCTCGTGTGTCAGCACGTGCATGACCAATTTCGTCAGCACCGCGACCACCCCGAACAGCACCCCGACCGCAACGGCGAGCAGCACCGCGCGGATCCATCCGATGACGCGGGTCGCGACGATCACACACGCCAGCACCGCGATCGTGCACACCACCGCCACCAGCGCCGAAGTCGACAGCGACGCCTCATAGTCGCCGGGGCTGGCCTTGGCGAGCACCACGAACACCGCGAGCGCCGCGGTGAGCAGCACCGCCCAGGCCCACTCGGCCCGGGTGACCCGCCGGTGCGCCAGCCGGGCGCTGAGCGGAAGCGCGAACAGCAGCGCCGAGACCAGGATGGGCTGGACCAGCAGCAGCGACCCGTTGGCCAGCGCCAGCGCCTGGAAGACGAAGCCGGCGACGGCGGCCGCGGTGCCCGCCCACCACAGCGGCCGGCGCAGCAAAGTCCGGAACATCACGGCACTGACCCCGTCCTCGGCGGGCACGTCCAGGGTCGCCCGCTGGCGCACCACGATGCCGACAGCAAGGAACACCGCGGCCAGAAAGGCCAGCAGCACGGTAAGGCCATGCCCGATCACCCGACAAGGAAAGCACCTTTACCGGTCCCCCGCCCAGCCCGGTCCCCTCTCGACAAATGATCGATCTTGTTTCGGCGCCGGGGAACTGGGGCATCAGTGCGGGCATGAATGTGCGACGGTTGATCATGATCGCTGGAGTGGCGGTGCTGCTGGCAGGTGTCATCGCGCTCCTGGTGCCGGTGTCGATCCCCGGACCCGAGGGCAGCATCGGATGCGGCAACGGCATCGCCGCCGATCTGTCGGAGGCCCGCGACGCCGACAGCGGCAATCTGGCCAACCTGCCGGTGCTCAACGAGATCGTCCCGCATACCGACTACGCCGCCTCGTGTGAGTCGGCGCTGTCGTCGCGGCGCTCGTGGGCGATCCCGGTCGCGGTCGTCGGCCTGGTGGTGCTGGTCGGCTCATTCTTCGTCGGCGGCCGGTCCGGCCGGGTGCGAACCTAGGACGCCCGCCCGTCGACCACCCGCAGGTGTGGGGCCGGCCGGCCAGACCCGGCCGGCTCCGACTGCGTCGGCGCGATCCGGTCGTTGACGCGGGCGACCACCGAGTCCACCCGGTGCACGGCACGGTCGCAGAGTCCGCTGACCCGGTCCCCGGCGGCGTCCACGTCGTCGGCAGCGCTGCGCAGGTAAGCCCGGACGGTGACCCGGAATCTCTCGCCGGCGGTGCGCACGCGGCGCCGTAGCCGGTCGTCGATCTCGACGGTGACGTAGGGCAACACCTGAAGCTTCATCTGCGCGTCTCCCCTTCGTGGATGCCTGAGCCCACCCTAGCGGGGTCGTCCTGCACCTGCGCCAATGCTCGGCCCGCCGATTCCCGCAGCGTGAGCACCGTGAGCAGCGACAGCGCGGCCGCGATCATCAGGTAGAACGCCGGCGCGATCGGGTTTCCCGTGGCCGCGGTCAGCCACGTCACGACGTACGGGGTGGTGCCGCCGAACACGGCGACGCACACGTTGTAGCCCACCGAGAACCCGCTGAACCGGATCCGGGTGGCGAACAGCTCCACCCCGGCCGACACCGCGCAGGAGATGTAGACCGACTCGATCGCGGCCAGCAGACAGTGCGCCGAGATCGCCGCGACCAGCGAGCCCGACGTGAGCAGCAGGAACAGCGGGTAGCCGAGCACCAGGAAGGCGACCGCGCCGCCGATGAGCAGCGGCCGCCGCCCGACCCGGTCTGACAGCGCCGCCAGCGGGAGGATCAGCACCAGCGCCACCACGCAGGCCAGCGTGATCGACACGAACGACGCGGTCTTGGAGAACCCCAGCGTCTTGATGAAATACGTTGGCAGGAACGTGAACACGATGTAGTAGCCGATGTTGAAGACGATGAACAGGCCGATCACCTGCAGGATCTGCCGCCACGACGTGGTGACGGCTTCCCGCAGCGGCGACTCGGCGGTGTTGTCCGCCTTGTTCAGTTCGGCGAACTGCGGTGTGTCGCCCAGGCGCAGCCGGATGTAGAGACCGACCAGTCCCAGCGGCCCGGCGATCAGGAACGGGATGCGCCAGCCGTAGCTCTCCATGGCCTCGGCGGACAGGAGCGCCTGCAGTGCGGTCACGGTGACCGAGCCCATCAGGAAGCCGAGGACCCCGGACCAGGCCATGAACGTGACGGTCAGGCCGCGGCGGGCGTCGCCGGCGAACTCCGCCAGGTACACCGCGCCGCCGCCGTACTCGCCGCCCGCCGAGAAGCCCTGTAGGCAGCGGAAGAACAGGAGCAGCAGCGGTGCCGCCACCCCGATGGTGTCGTAGGTCGGCAGCACACCGATGCACAGCGTGGCCGCCGACATCAGCAGGATCACCACCGCCAGCACCTTCTGGCGGCCGATGCGGTCGCCGAGCGGCCCGAAGAAGAATCCGCCGAGCGGACGCATGAAGAACGCCGCGGCGAAGATCGCGAAGGTGTTGAGCAGCGCGGCGGTGTCGTTGCCGGCGGGGAAGAAGTGCGCGGCGATGAACGTCGCCAGGAAGCCGTAGATGGCGAAGTCGAACCACTCGACGGCATTACCGATGGACGCGCCGGTCACCACCCGGCGGATGTCGGTCTCCATGTCGAACTCCCGAATTTAAGCGTGGCGCTCAGCATTTCGCTTACCGCATCACGTTCGACGCGGCGCTGTTGGCAACTTAGCGCTTCGCGGCCCGCACCGCGGCGGCCGCGTCAGAGCGGATCTGGCCGTCCCGCCGATCACCAGCGTGTTGACCACCCACGCGGCCGTCGTCGGCTTCCGGCTGTCGCCGATGCGCCGTGCCGCATCGGCGTCACCGCTCTTCTTCGCCGCGGCGGCGAGCCGGGTGCGTACTCGGGTGAACTCGCCGGGCGCAGCGCAGTACAGCTCGTCGAGCGCCTCCTCCACCGCGAAACCCATGATGGGGCCTATCGATCGGCGATCCGTGCCCGCCGGTGCAGCGGCTCCCGCCCGGGCGGCTGCGACGGCGGCGGCAGCAACGGGACCAGCGGCCGCACCGCCACCCTGGTCGGTTCCCGGGTGGTCAGTTCCAACGGCTCACCGGCATGCCGGATGGTCAGCGCCCCCCGCGGACCGTCCCGCAGCGTGTAGGTGACCGACTCGTGGTCGGCTGCCACGGTCACGCGAAAACCGCGCCAGCGCAACCGGAAACACAGCCGGGAGATGCCGCCGGGCAGGTGCGGGTCGAGTGCCAGTACGCCCTCGTCGTCGCGCAGCCCGCCGAACCCGACGACGAGCGCGGTCCAGCTGCCGGCCAGCGACGCCAGGTGCAGCCCGTCGCCGGTGTTGTTGTGCAGGTCACGCAGATCGATCAGTGCCGCCTCGTACGCATAGTCGTGGGCCAGTTCCAGATGCCCGACCTCGGCGCACATCACCGCCTGAGTGCATGCCGACAGCGACGAGTCCCTGGTGGTGCGCCGCTCGTAATAGTCGACGTTGCGGGCCTTCTGCTCGGGGGTGAACGCATGGCTCTGCCACTGCATGGCCAGCACCAGATCGGCCTGCTTGATCACCTGGGCCGGATAGAGCCGGACGTACGGTTCATGCAACAGGAGCGGGTATTTCGTGTTGGACTGGAAGTCCCACTCCCGCAGCGTGGTGAACCCCTCGCACTGCGGGTGCACGCCGAGCTCCTCGTCGTAGGGGATGTGCACCGCGTCGGCGGCGTCACGCCAGGCGGCCGTCTCCTCGTTGTCGACACCGAGGTCGCGCGCACCGTCGGGGTGCCGGGTGCAGGCGTCGGCCGCGACGCGCAGGTTCGCGGCGGCCATCAGGTTGGTGAACACATTGTCCCGCACCACCGCGGTGTATTCGTCGGGCCCGGTGACCCCGTCGATGCGCCACCGACCGTATCGGTCGTGGTGGCCGAGCGAGGCCCACAGCCGGGCGGTTTCGACGAGAACGACCAGGCCGCAATCGGATTCGAGCGACTCGTCGCCGGTCACCACCCGGTAGCGGTCGAAAGCCATCGCGATGTCGGCGTTGACGTGGAAACCGGCGGTACCCGCCGGCCAGTACGCCGAGCATTCCTCGCCGTGGATGGTGCGCCACGGGAAACTCGCGCCGCTCAGGTCCAGTTCCTTGGCGCGCTCCCGCGCCAGCTCCAGCGTCGACGCCCGCCACCGCAGCGCGTCGGCGGCGGCGCGCGGGGCGGTGTAGGTCAGCACCGGCAGCACGAACCCCTCGGTGTCCCAGAAGGCGTGGCCGTCGTAGCCGGTTCCGGTCAGTCCCTTGCCCGCGATCGCGCGCCGCTCGGCGCGGGCGCTGGCCTGCAGCACGTGGAACAGCCCGAAGCGCACGGCCTGCTGGCTGTCGGCGTCACCGTCGACCTCGACGTCCGCGCTGTCCCAGAACTCGGCCAGGTATTCGCGCTGTGACTGCAGAAGACCCGACCAGCCGGTGTACCGGGCGCCCGCGATCGCCGCGGCGACCTGGTCGCGCAGCGCCGGGCACGAGCGCAGGCTGGACCATCCGTAGGCCAGGTACTTCACCAGGCGCAAACGCTGACCGGCGCGCAGTTCGGTCACCACCGTGGTGCGCGCCCAGTCGTCGCCGGAGTCACCGCTGACGTCCACCCGGCCTTCGCCCTCGATGACGTGGTCCATCGCCGCGGCCATCGTCAACCCGCTCGAGCGGGTCCGGTGGATCAGCAGTGCCCCGCGCTCGCTGATCTCGTGCTGCACCGCCTCCAGCGGCTTCGTCAGCACCGCGGCGACCCTGGGATCGCCCGACGGCGAAGGCAGGTCCTCGTTGGCGACCAGCTCCGACTGCACGGTCAGCAACACATCGTCGACGGCTTCGACGATGTACTCGATAGCGGCCAGGCTGCGCTGGGACAGCGAGACCAGCCGGGTCGAGTGCACCTTGACCCGCTTGCCGGACGGTGTGGTCCAGTCCGCCGTGCGGGTCAGGGTGCCGGCCCGAAGATCCAAAGTCCGTTCGTGGGCGTGCACGTCGCCGTACCGGACGTCGAACGGTTCGTCGTCGACCAGCAGCCGGATCAGCTTGCCGTTGGTGACGTCGACGATGGACTGGCCGTCCTCCGGATAGCCGAACCCCGCCTCCGCGTACGGCAGCGGCCTGGTCTCGTAGAACCCGTTCAGGTAGGTGCCGGGCAGCGCGTGAGGCTCCCCCTCGTCGAGATTGCCGCGCAGCCCGATGTGCCCGTTGGACAACGCGAACAGCGATTCGGTCTGCGCAAGCAGATCCACCCTCAGCTGGGTCTCCCGGACCTGCCAGGGTTCCACCGGAAACGCGTCGTCGGTGATCATCATGCTCAGAGCAGCTCCCCGAGGTCGGTGACGACGATGTCGGCGCCGTTGCGCCGCAGGGCCTCGGCCTGTCCGGTCCGGTCGACGCCGACCACCAGGCCGAAATCACCGGCGCGCCCGGCGGCCACCCCGGACAGCGCATCCTCGAAGACGGCCGCGTCCGCCGGGGACACGCCGAGCAGTTCCGCGGCTCGCAGGAACGAGTCAGGGGCCGGTTTGCCGGGCAGGTTCTCCTCACGCAGCGTCACGCCGTCGACACGCTCCTCGATGTAGACGTCCAGTCCGGTGAGCTCGAGTACGTCGCGAGTGTTGGCGCTCGACGACACCACCGCGCGCCGCAACCCGGCGTCGGTGGCCGCCTGCAGATACCGCCGCGACCCGTCGAACACGGTGACCCCGTCGCTGTGCAGGCTCTGGTTGAACATCCGGTTCTTTCGGTCGCCCAAGTGCGACACGGTCTGGGCGTCGGAGACGATGCCGCGGCTTTCCAAGAACGAGCGGACCCCGTCCAGGCGCGGTTTGCCGTCGACGTAGCGCTCGTAGTCCGCACCCGCATCGAAGGGCACGTAGGGCACGCCGTGTTCGGCACGGCTGCGCAGGTACTCGTCGAACATCGCCTTCCAGGCGCGGCGGTGCACGCTGGCGGTGTCGGTGAGCACGCCGTCGAGATCGAACAGACATGCGCGGATGCGGTCCGGTAGGCCGAGCATCTCCCCCCCATACCCATTCAGCTCAGTCCGAGCATGCTCTGCAACTCGGCAGTGCGCCACACGACCAGCGCGACGAACAGCACCAGCAACCCGGCGGCCGCAGCGCCCTGCACCAGGTTGCGCTGCCCGCGCGGGGCGTAGACGAAGGCCGCGGCCACCACCGCACCGGTCACCAGCCCGCCGACATGGCCCTGCCAGCTGATGTTCTGCGAGGTGAACAGCGGGATCAGAAACGTGAACGCGAGGTTCAGCACGATGATCGCGACGACCGACCGCACGTCCATGTTCAGCTTGCGGCCCACCACGAACGTCGCACCGAACAATCCGAAAACCGCCCCGGACGCGCCGGCGGTGAGCGCGTTGAACGTGAGCAGGTACACCAGCACCGAGCCGCCCAGCGCGCTGAGCAGATAGAGCGCGACGAACCGCAGCCGCCCGAGCGCGAACTCCAGCGGCGGGCCGACGAAATACAGCGCCAGCATGTTGAACGCGATGTGGGTGAGGCTGAAGTGCAGGAACGCCGAGGTCAGCAGCCGGTACAGCTCACCGTCGGCGGCGGCGGGCGGCCACAGCCCGAGGGCGCGTTCGAGCTCCGGAGACGCCATCTGCAGTGCGAACATCAGCAGGTTGACGCCGATCAGCACGTAGGTGACCAGCGGCGTCGTCGACCGCGGCGCGCGGGCACCGACGGCGTTGGTGACCGGTCGGACGGACCGGGCGCCCTCGCCGACGCAGTCGGCGCACTGATGGCCGACAGCGGCGCTGTGCATGCATTCCGGGCAGATGAATCGGTTGCAGCGGGTGCAGCGGACGTAGGTCTGACGGTCGGGATGCCGGTAGCACGTCGGGGCCTGCGCGGGGGTGCCGGACGGGTAGGGGTAACCCATGTCAGAGCGTCCCGAACAACTCGATGTGGTTGCCGTCGGGGTCGGCGACGAACATCCAGCCCATGCCGGGCACCGGCGCATACTCGGTGAGCGGCTCCACCACTTCGTATTCGGATGCGGCGAACGCGTCGGCGACGGCGCGTAGACCGTTCACCCCGATCGTGAAGTACCGCAGACCCGCCTGCGCGCGGCCGCCGCCGGGTGCGGCGGGAGCAGCGGGCGCCGTCGTGTAGGTGACGAGTTTGAGCACGCTGCCCCCGAGTGAGTAGCGCCGCTGTGAGCCCCCGTCGAACTCGATGTCGCCTTGGGGCTCAAGTTCGAGGAATCCCTCGTAGAAGGCGACCATCGGGCCCGGGTCGGTGGTGACGAGCCCGACCTCGATGCCGGGTGTCAGCAGGTCCAGTTTCACGATCACCAACTTATCTCGCCTGCCCGCGGCTTTTGCTCGGTAACGATTCGGTGACGACCCAGATCACGATCACTTAAGCAAACCCGGCGAATTCTGAGAAGTTTCATGGTTTGGAAACCGCAGCGGGGATCGTCGGGCCGGTTACACCCCGGAATTGAGGTCAACGTCACGCCCGCACCCTGTAACGCTCGGCCCAGGCGGTCGTCGGCGCCGACGAGTTACGTTTGACCACTTCAGGATTCGGCTACCTTGGATCTCAGCCGGGGGAAGCAGCAACCGATTCACAATGCGAAGGACCAACCAATCATGAATCTCAATGGTTTTACCGTGCGCGCCCGTCGGCGCGCCGTGGCCGGCGTCTCGGCCGCATGTCTGCTCGGCGGCGTGGCCGCAGCAACCGTGGCGGCACCGATGGCGGGGGCGCAGCCGGCCCAGTGCACCGCGAGCTCGCTCACCGGGACCGTCAGCTCGGTCACCGCGCAGGCGCGGCAGTACCTCGACACCCACCCGGGCGCGAACCAGGCCGTGACCGCGGCGATGAACCAGCCGCGGCCCGAGGCCGAGGCCAACCTGCGGGGCTATTTCACCGCCAACCCGGCGGAGTACTACGACCTGCGCGGCATCCTCGCCCCGATCGGCGACACGCAGCGCAACTGCAACGTGGGCGTGCTGCCGGCGGATCTGCAGTCGGCCTACGACACGTTCATGGCCGGCTGATCTACACCACAACGTTGCGGACGTTGCGGCGGCGGGTTCTCCCCCGCCGCCGCAACGCTTAGACTGACTTCCTATGAGGCTGACGAAGGTAGCCGTGATGGCCGCGGCGGTGATCGCCGGCTGGGGCGCGGCCGCACCGACGGCCGGTGCACAACCCGCCGACACCCAACCCGCCGAGGCACCGAAGACAACGATCGACGCTGACGGCACGTACACCGTCGGCACCGAGATCGTGCCGGGCGTGTATCAGTCGGCCGGACCGGTCGACGGTGGCGCCTGTTACTGGAAGCGTGCTGCCGGCGAGGAGATGCTCGACAACCGGCTGACCAAGAAGCCGTCGTTCGTGCAGATCCTGCCGACCGACACGACCTTCACCACCAGCGACTGCCAGGCCTGGCAGCTCACCAACGCCCCGATGCCTCCGCAGCCCGGCCCCGGCGAGCTGCTGGGTCAGCTCACGCAGGCGATCGGCAGCGGCATGTTCTCCGGAGGCCCGCGCTGAGCGATCGCGCGGTCACCTCGATCGGAGCCGAGGACAACGCCGGCCTGGAGGACGCCGTCGAGCGGATCTGGCAGGCGGCGGTGCACTGGTACCGCGCCGGGATGCAGCCGGCAATCCAGGTGTGCCTGCGCCGCGAGGGCCGGGTGATCCTCGACCGTGCCATCGGCTACGCCTGGGAGGACGTCCCGGTCCGCACCGACACCCCGTTCTGTGTCTACTCGGCGGCCAAGGCGATCACCACGACGGTGACGCACATGCTCGTCGAGCGCGGGGCGTTCTCGCTGGAGGACCGGGTGTGTGACTATCTGCCGACGTACACGAGCCACGGCAAGGACCGCACCACGATCCGGCACGTGCTCACCCACAGCGCCGGCATCCCGTTCGCGACGGGGCCGAAGCCCGACCTCAAGCGCATGGACGACAGCGAGTACGCGCGGGAGATGCTGAGCCGGATGAAGCCGGTGTATCGGCCGGGGCTGGTCCACATCTACCACGGCGTGACGTGGGGACCGCTGATGCGCGAGATCATCTCCGCGGCCACCGGCCGCAGTATCCGCGACATCCTGGCCGAGCAGATCCTCGACCCGCTGGGCTTCAGATGGACCAACTACGGCGTTGCCCCACAAGACGTTCCGCTGGTCGCACCCAGCCACGTGACCGGCAGGCCGCTGCCTGCCCCGATCGCCAAGGCGTTCAAGGCGGCGGTGGGCGGCACCCCGCAGCAGATCATCCCGTTCTCCAACACGCGTGAGTTCCTGACCGGCGTCATCCCGTCGTCGAACACCGTGTCCAACGCCAACGAACTGTCCCGATTTGCCGAAATCCTCTGCCGCGGTGCAGAACTCGACGGAGTACGGATCCTCTCGCCGGAGACGCTGTATGCGGCCACCCGAGAGGCGCGCCGGTTACGGCCGGATCTGGCCACCGGCCTGGCGCCGATGCGGTGGGGCACTGGCTACATGTTGGGCTCCAAGCGATTCGGTCCATTCGGCCGGGACGCCGCAGGCGCGTTCGGACACACCGGGCTCACCGACATCGCGGTGTGGGCCGACCCGCAGCGGGCGCTGTCGGTGGCGGTGGTCAGCAGCGGCAAGCCAGGGCCTCACCGCGAGGCCAAACGCTATCCCCAGCTGCTGGACCGGATCAACGCCGAGATGCCGCGGATCTGATTCCGCGGTAGATCCCCCACCGCACGATCCAGGGCATCAGCACCCGCTCGAACGACCACGCCGGAAACCGGAACGCCCTGCCGTTGGGCGTGAACACCTCGAGACCGTCGGGCTGGATGCCCAACACCGAACCCCATCGCCGGGTGGGCGCGCGGTAGTCCCGCAACGCCCTGCCGGTGAACGAGGCGCGCACATTGCGGGCGAGCAGTCCGTCGGCGCGGTTGCGGGCCGAGCTGCGCAGCGGATCAGTCGCGGCCACGTCACCGATGGCGAACACCTCGGGGTGGCCGGGCACCTGGAGCGTCGGGGTCACGCGCACGAACCCGCGCTCGTCGAGCAGCTCAGCGGGCAGCCACCCGGTGTTGGGCGTGACGCGGCCGATCGCCCACAGCACGGCATCGGCGGACGCGGGTGGCTGGCCGGTGCTCCACCGCACGGTCCCGCTGGTCAGTTCAGCGGCGGCGAACGTGGGGTCCAGCACCGCACGATGGCCAGGGTGCAGCCGCACTCCGGCGTCGATCAGCCTGCGCCGCACCGAGTTCCACGTACGGGGGTGATGACCGACGAGTGCCCGCTCGCCCGGGTAGTACAGGTCGACGGGCTTGCCCGGCCACGCGGTGGCGATCTGGGCGGCGCTGCTGACGGCCGCGGCGCCGCCGCCGACGACGATCACCGACCCTGCGGCGGCGAGGCGGTCGTGCGGGTCGCGCAGGTCGGCGCCGACCTGCGCCGCGTCCTGCAGGGTCGGCCTGCGCCAGAACCCGTTGGTCACGCCGGTGGCGATGACGAGCGCGTCGTAGGGCACCTGGGTCGCCGATCCGTCGGCGAGTTCGACCAGCACACAGCGGGATTCGAGATCCACACCGGTCAGGGTGCCGTGCGCCGTGCGCACGCCGTCGAGGCCGCGGAAGCGGCCGAACGGGATCCAGTTGTACCGGGCCCAGTCGTCGGGCCGGGCCAGCCGCCAGCCCAGCTCCTGGCCGCTCACCAGCCCCGGTTTGGCGGAGATACCGACCACCTGGGCGTGGCGGGCCAGCTTGATCGCGGTGAGGACGCCGGTGTCGCCCAGCCCGGCGATGACGACCCGCTTCACGCACTCACCTTCGCCGGCGGGCGGGGCACGAACCGCGACACCCGGTCGATGACGGCCTGGTAACCGGGCCTACGCTCGAGGCTTCGGGTCTCCATCATCGGGATGCTGGCGCCGAGGAACATGGCCAGCATCGCCGCCGCACCCACGAACAGCCACCAGGCCCCCGGCGCCGCAGCGAGCCCGAAAAGCGCCAGAGCGAACCAGAATCCGAACTCGCCGAAGTAGTTGGGATGCCGCGACCAGCCCCACAACCCGCGGTCCATCACCTCACCCGGGCGCCGGTCGCGGACGAATCGGTGCATCTGCACGTCGGCGACGAACTCGACTGCCACCGCCGCCATCCCGACGACGAATGCGACCACGCTGAGCCACACCAGCCCGCGACCGGGTGTGGTGACCGCGACGTAGACCGGCACCATCCCGAGGAACACCTGAAGCGTCGGGATCAGGTGAATCGCGCCGAGGTCGGCGAGAAACTCCCACCGGCCGGCCCGCGACCGGAACATCGGGTAGCGCCAATCCTCGTGGTGCAGCCCGGGAAACGCGTATATCCAGTTGCCGGTCAAGCGCACCGCCCACACCAGCACGAGCACCGCGACCAGCCAGCACCGCAGGGCGTCGCCGTCGCCCTGGCTCCACCAGTAGACCAGCAGCAGCGGCGGGATGACGCTCCAGTAGGCGTCGTAGAAGCTGGAATTGCGGTAGGCGCGGCTGAATCCGAACACCACCAGGGTGGCCAGGACGTCGGCGATCAGCGTGTCGAGCCACAGACGGCCGGTGGCCGGGCCCCACACCAGCCACGCCGCCCCGACACCGACAGCCAGGACATAGGCCACCGCGACGATCGTCAACGAGCGCGCCTTGCCCACAGCGGTCACCCTAACCGGACCCGGAACGTCGTCGGCCAGTCTTTGCCGGTCAGCAGGAATTCGTCACCGGCGACGTGGGCGATGCCGTTGAGTACCTGGGCGCTGGGCGGGATGCCGCGGGCGCGCAGCCCGGCGGCGTTGACGACGAGGTCCACCGCGCCGCTCTCCGGGTCGATCCGCACGATGTTGTCCGACGGCCACAGGTTGGCCCACACCCGGCCGTCGACGCACTCCAGCTCGTTGAGCCCGTTGAGGGCACGGCCGTCGCGGGTGACGTCGACACCGCCGGTCTCGGCGAAGCCGGCGGCATCGTGGAACGTCAGCCGGTTGCTTCCGTCGCTGCGGATCAACCGCTCGCCGTCGTAACAGAGCCCCCATCCCTCCCCGGACAACGGGACCTCCCGCACCGGGGTCAGGTCGGCCTTGTCCCATTCGACGGCCACGCCGTCGCGGTAGGTCAGCTGCCAGATCCGGTCCCCGACCACGGTGATGCCCTCCCCGAAGTAGTCGCCCGGGATGTCGACCGCGCGGGTCACCTCACCGGTGTCGGGGTCGAGGGTGCGCAGCTGCGACTCCCCGGCCAGCCCGGTGCCCTCGTAGAGGACCGGCCCGCTGATCTCGAATCCCTGGGTGAAAGCCTGCGCGTCGTGCGGCATCTCCTCCAGCACGACCGGCTCGACCACCGGCACGGCCGGCTCGGCGTGCGCGACGGGCGAGACGGTGCCGGCCACCACGACCAGGATCATCCCGGCCCACAACTGCGACGCGGTCCTTTGCGAAGAGGGAGTCATATCGCCGTTCTACCGTGCGACGATGGCGGAATGAAAGCGGTCAGCTGTGTGCACGGGACTTTGGAGGTCGTCGACCTGCCCTCCCCACAGCCCGCCGAGGGCCAGCTGGTGCTCGACGTGCTGCGGTGCGGGATCTGCGGATCGGACCTGCACGCCAAGGATCACGCCGACGAACTCACCGAGGTGATGGCCGAGGGCGGCTATCGCGACTTCGCGCGCAGCGACACCCCGGTGGTGATGGGCCACGAGTTCTGCGGGGTGGTCGCCGAGCGGGGCCGCAAGGCGGGCAAGGAATTCTCCCCGGGTACGACGGTGGTGTCGTTTCCGCTGGTGCGCGCCGACGGCGGCGTGCATCTGACCGGTCTGTCGCCGAAGGCTCCCGGCGGCTACGCGGAGCAGGTGCTCGCCGAGGCGGCGCTGACGTTCGTGGTGCCCAACGGCCTCGACTCCGCGGTCGCCGCCCTTACCGAGCCGATGGCGGTGGCCTACCACGCGGTGCGCCGCAGTGACGTCACCGCCAAGGACGTCGCGATCGTGCTGGGCTGCGGACCGGTGGGGCTGGCGGTGATCTGCCACCTGAAGGCGCGCGGCGTGCACACCATCGTCGCCAGTGACTTCTCCCCGGGCCGACGCGCGCTGGCTACCCGGTGCGGCGCCGACGTCGTCGTCGACCCGGCCGAGGAGTCCCCGTACGACGCGGTGCCGGCCAAACAGCGCGGCCTGACCGAACTGCCCGCGCTCTACGAACTCGGTGTCGGCTCGATGGAGAAGCTGCGCAGGATCCCCGGCTGGGCGCACGTGTACCGCGTCGCCGACCGGCTGGGCGGGACAGCGCCGAAGCGGCCGGTGATCTTCGAGTGCGTCGGGGTGCCCGGCATGATCGACGGGGTGATCGGCGCCGCGCCGCTGGCCTCGCGGGTGGTGGTGGTCGGCGTCTGCATGGGTGACGACAAGCTGCGCCCCGCGATGGCGATCGGCAAGGAGATCGACCTGCGGTTCGTGTTCGGTTACACGCCCATCGAATTCCGGGACACCCTGCACATGCTCGCCGACGGCAAGCTCGATGCGACGCCGCTGGTGACCGGGACGGTCGGACTCGGCGGCGTGGCCGCGGCGTTCAACGCGCTGGCCGACCCGGAGGCGCACGCGAAGATCCTGATCGATCCGAGCAGTCCGGCGATCAGTCCCTAGAGATCCAGCGGCGCGTTCGCCGAGTCGAGGTGCTCCACGGTCGTGAACACCAGCTCGTCATCCCCGACGTTCTCGATGTCGTGCAGCAGGTACTCGCCTTCGGCGAACATGAAATGCCGTGTCTCGCCGGCGTTGTAGGACACGTCGCGCGTCGTGCCGTCCGACGTGTGTTGCCTGCTGCGGCCGGCGTTGACCGCGGTCCAGAAGTAGTCCAGCACGTGGCGGTGGGCGTGCCAGCGCTGCCCCGGAGCCAGCCGGATCTCCCACACCCGTACCCGCTCGTTCTCGCTGAGCAGCCGGGAGCCGACATGCCCGTCGTGCGAGTGGGTCTCGAACTCGGCGCGCAGTTCCTCGGTCCAGCCCTCGAAATCGGTGCCGATCAGGGTGCCCGCCAGCGGGGCGTCGGTCAGATGGTCGTGTGTGCTTGTCATCGTGTGCCTTTCGGTCTAGTGGCCCGGCCCGTACAGGCCGAACCGGTTGTCGGGGTGGCCGGGTACCCAGGTGCCGGTGACCTGGGACCGCGTGCCCATTTCCTTGACCCGGCGCAGCAACCGCTGCGCGAGCTCGAGTTGGCCGGGTTCCCACTTGGCGAGAGCCTCGGCGATATCGGCACTGTCGGCCAGGGCGTCGTGCAACGCCCATGCGTTCGCGGCCGCCTTCGCGGTGCCGGCCGCGGCATGCGGCCGGGCCGCGCTGGCGGCGTCGCCGACGAGTGCGACTCGCCCCAACGCCATCTGACGGGCGCCGACGTCGTACACCGCCTGCAGGTAGGGCTGCTCGGTGCGTACCACCACCTCGGCTGCCGCCGGAGCCAGCACTTCGGCTGCCACCGAGCGCATCTCGTCGACGAAGCGGTCTTGCACCTGTCCCGGGTGCAGCGAGACACCCGCGATGAAGCCACGCTTGTCGGTCATCAACTCGTCGAGCTCGTACCCTTGCGCGACGTTGCGGTACCACACGTAGTTCAACAGCCGCTCGCCTGGGCGGAGCCCGCCGTTGGGAGACGGTATCGGATAGACATTGATGTGGGTCTGGGGCCCCAGGCTGTAGCTGATCGAATCCTTGAGCAACTCGAACGTTTCGGGGGACACCTGACCTTCGGGCACGGTGCCGCGCCAGCCCACGTAGCCCGAGTACTCCAGCCGGGACTCCGGCGAGATGCGGCGCCGGCTCGGCGAGGTGATGCCGTCGGCGAACACCACGAGTTCGGCGCGCTCCCGCCGTCCGGAGGTGAATCTCACGTCCACGCCGTCGGCGTCCTGGTCGAAGCCGGCGGCGTACTCGCCCAGGTTGTAGGCGTCGGGGCCGAAGTCCGCCAGCAGCGCGCGGTAGAAGGTGCCCCAGGAGGTATAGCTCCACGGTGCCGCCTCGCGATGGATCACCGAGTTGTCTGCACCCAGATACTGCACGAAATGCGTTGATGTACTCACGGTCTCGGGATGCTGCTGGCTGCACTCGACGAACCAGCGCAGCGTGTCCGGTTGCAGCACGATCCCACCGCCGCGGCCGTCGAGGTTGCTGGGGGTGCGTTCGAAGACCGCGACGTCGAAGCCGAGGCGCCGCAGCAGCAGCGCGGTGGTCAGACCGCCGATGGAACCACCGACGACGATCGCCCGGTGGCCGCTCCAATCAATCATGTCGTTCTCCTGTGGTCAGCCCGAGGAAGGCCCGGGCGTTGGATTCCAACGCGGCGTCGTCGATGCCCGCCGCGTGCGGTAGCGCCAGGGGCCTGTCGGTGCCCATGTCGAACGGATAGTCGCTGCCGCACATCAGGTGTGACGGATCAGCTTGTGCAGCAAGCAGTCCGAGGGAGGGCACGTCGTGGGTCAGCGTGTCGAACCACAGGTCGGTGAACGCGTCGCGGGGAGCCCGTGAGCCTGCCGACCGGACGTCGGCCCGCTGCTGCCACCCGTGCTGCCAGCGTCCGACCAGGGCAGGTGCACAGCCGCCGCCGTGCACCAGGCAGACGCGCAGACCGTCGATCTCGTCGAGCACTCCGCCGAGGGTCAGGGCCGCAGCGGCGGTGGCGGTCTCGACCGGGTTTCCGACGAGGTTGGCCAGGTAGTAGGAGGACCATTCCTGCCGCGCGAGCTGCATCGGGTGTACCAGCACGGCCAGCCCGTACTCGGCGGCCGCCACGAGGATGTCCCGCATCGGGGCCGCGTCGAACGAGGTGGCGCCCAGCAGTGGAGGCACCGCGATGCCCGGTGTGATGCCCGAGGAAGCCAGCGCCGCAATCTGTTTACGCGCCGACTCGGGCTGGTGCAGTGACACCAGGCCGAGGCCGAGCAGGCGTCCGCCGCTGTCGCGGCACACCCTCTCCAGCTCCTGGTTGTAGGCGCCGACGAACGCGTCGACCTCGGCGTGGTCGACGACCGGAAACGCGAACGGCGGCGCGGACAACACACGAGCACCCAGACCCGCGGCGTCCGTGTCGGCGAGGACGCGCCCGATGTCGCTCATCGCGTCGGTTTCGATCGACAGCGGCAGCTCGCCCAGGTGCAGCTGCCCGCCGCGGTCTCCGAGCGGGGGCACCGGAGAGCCGGGAGCAAGGCCGAACAGGTCCCGCGGCAGCCAGTGGGCGTGGACGTCGATAGGGCCGGACCGGACGCTCATACCGCGGCGACCTTGGACTCGAGAGCTTCGAAGCGAGCCAGGATCTCGGCCTGCAGCACGGCCACGGCCGGATCGGACGCGCGACGCGGCCGCGGCAGATCGACATCGATGATCTCGTGGATGCGGCCACCGGGTTCGAGCACGACGATGCGGTCGGACAGCTGCACGGCCTCGGTCACGTCGTGGGTGACGAACATGACGGTGCGCCGCGACTCCAGCCAGATGCGCTCCAGGTGCTCGCGCAGCGTGCGCGAGGTCATCGCGTCGAGGTGGCTGAACGGTTCGTCCATCAGCAGCACGTCGGGTTCGACGGCGAACGCGCGGGCGATACCGATGCGCTGCTGCTGCCCACCGGACAGCTGGGCCGGGAAGCGGTCGGCGCAGTGTCCGAGCCCGACGAGGTCGAGGTAGTGGCGGGCTCGCTCCTGCCAGCCGGCCCGCTCATGCTGGACGAAGGCCAGGTTGGCCATCACCGTGCGCCACGGCAGCAGGCGCGGATCCTGGAACACGTAGCCCACCCGGGCATCTCGGGATCCGGCACGGAGCCGGACCTGTCCGGCAGTGTGGGTCTCGATGCCGGACACGATGTTGAGCAGCGTGGTCTTGCCGCTGCCGGAGGGGCCGACGACAGAGACGAAGGTCTCGCCCGAGATGGTGAGGTCGACGCCGTCGATGACGCGCGTGACCGCACCGCGGCGGTCCGTGAACTCCTTGACGAGACCCTGAATTTCGATGGAAGCCATGATTTCTCGCTTTCTAGACGGTGCGCCAGCGGGTGGCGAAGCGCTCGATGGGGCCCAGGATCAGCAGGTCGGCGACGACCAGCAGCAGGATGAACACCAGCACCCAGGCGAGGAAGCCGTCGAGCTGGTTGGCGTCGTACCAGTAGCGGGCCCGCCAGCCGACGCCCGAGGTGGCACCGAACCACTCGGCCAGCAGGAGCCCGTTCCAGGCGCTCATGATCGCGAATCGCACTGCGGCGATGGTTGATCCGGCGACGGCGGGAACGACGATCTCGCGCAGGACGCGGCGATGCGGCACCCCGAACGAGCGGGCCATCAGCACCAGGTCGGCGGGCACCGCCCGGGTGGCCTTGGCGATGTTGACGACGACGAACGGCAGCCCGGACAGGAACACCGTGACCACCGGGGTCAGCCAGCCGAAACCGAACCACATCGTGGTCAGCAACGCCCAGATGACGGCGGGGATCGCCAGTGCCGCGGCGGTCAGGTCGGACAGCGCCAGATCGGCCACGCGAGACAGCCCCATCATCACGCCGAGGGCGGCGCCCACGACGAGTGCGAGCGCGAGGCCCAGTGCGAACCGGTTCATGCTCAGCGCCAGGTTGTGCCACAGCTCACCGGCTGCCGCTTCGCTGCCGAGCCGGGCAACGCTGTCGCCGATCGACGGCACCCGGTTGCCGACGGCGACGGCGAGCTGCCAGGCCGCCAGGATGCTGAGCACCGCGGCGACGACGGCCGTGACAGAGCCGGCCTGCCCGCGCAGCTGACGCTGCCAGGTCTGGGTCTGGGTGGTCATGCGATTTCCTTCCGCCAGGCGAAGAACCGGTTTTCCAGGTGGGCCAGGCCCCGTTCGATCAGCACCATCGCGACGATGAACAGCCCGGTCCAGGCGAGCATGTCGGCGACCTGGAACTCCTGGTAGGCCTTGCGGATCATGAACCCGACGCCGGAGCTGGCGCCGAACACCTCGGTGAGCGCCTCGACCTTCCACGCCATCGCGAAGCCGTACCGCACACCGGCGAACACGAACGTCGTCAGCGCGGGCAGATACAGGTGTCGCAGCACGTCGGACCGGCTGCGCTCGAAGGCCCGGCACATCGAGAGCAGGTTGCCGTCCACCGAGCGCACCCCCTCTGCGACGTTCATCGCGATGAACGGAAGCGCCACCAGCGCCGACACCACGATCGGGCCGCCGGCGCCGACCCCGAAGATCAGCAGCCCGAATACCGCGTATGTCAGCCCGGGCATGTTGCCGAGCACGAAGAGCGGAAGCGAGAAGTACGAGGTCATGAATCGTGAACGGCCCATGAGGAATCCGATGACGAGCCCACCGGCCATCGCGATCGCGAATCCGGCGGCGATCTTGGCGATGCTGGTCGCGAAGTTGGTGACCGCCTCGCCCGAGACGACGATCGCGACGACTTGTTCGCCGACCACGGACGGGCGCGGCAGGATCGGGTCGTCGACCCAGGCGGCCAGCGCCGCCCATGTGCCAAGGGCCAGCAGGAGCGCCAGACCGGAGACGAGCCAGCGCCGGTGGGCAAGGGCAGGACGCGGCGGTCGGGGCCGGCCAGGCGGCGCCGGTTCGGGCCGGGTGTCCGGCGGGGCGACGGTCTGGGTCACTTCTGGACTCCTTCGGTCGGCAGGAACTGCGGGTCGGTGACCTCGTCTCCGATGACATCGGTGGCGCGCATCAGGTCGAAGATGGAGCTCTCGTCCTGCGCCCACTGCGGATCGAATCGCACCTCTTCGGTGACCCAGTCATGCTCGGCCACATAAGCTTTCATGAATTCGACGTCCTCAGCAGTGGCGACTGCGAAATGCTGGGGATAGCGCTCGATCATCTCGTCGCGGTGTTGTTGCCATTCGGACAGGCCGCGGTCCCACAGGTCGAGGAAGGCCGACACCTCTGCGGGGTGGTCGTCGACCCAGTCCTTGCGGGCGACGAAGACGTTCCCCATCGGGCCGTCGTGGCCCGGAGCGACGAGTTCGGCGAACAGGTCGGCTGAGGACTTGCCGTCATACAGCGGCCGCACCGACCCGTCCCGCAGTTCGCGCGCCGAGAGGTCCGGATAGCAGATGCAGGCGTCGATCTCACCACGCGCCAGCAGGTTCGACAGGTTCTGGATGTCGGCGACCACCACGTCGAAGTCGCCGTCGACGACGGTCAGGTCGTGCATACGCTTGACCAAGGCACTCCACACCAGCGTGCCGGACACGGTGGTGAACACCCCGAGGCGTCTGCCCTTCAGGTCGGCGAGGGACTGTGCCGGATCGTCGGCACGGACCAGGATGCGGCTGCGCTCGGCGTTGTACTTGCCGATGATCACGGTCTCGCGCTGCGTCTGCTCCTCCAGGCCGGGCACCTCGAAGGACGCGGTGGAGATGATGTCGGCGTGGCCACCGGCGAAGAGGCCGAATTCGTCCCAGGTGGCGCTCGTCTCGATCGTGTAGCCGGTGTCGCGCTGCCACTCGTCGACGATGCCGGTGTCGTGCATGTAGTCCCAGATCGGATCGGGCGCGAAGGTGAACCGGATGACTCCGTCGCGGGCGGACCGGGACGACGCGGGCCCGCCCAGGCCCGCCGAGCAGGCCGTGGTGACGGTGAGCAGGGCAGCGAGGAGGATGCCGAGGGCGACTCCGCCCATTCGTCGGCCCCGTCTCGCACCGATGCGAAGCGAAAGATCCATCCGTCGACCTCCTGGTTCTGTGATGGCGATCACGACCCCTACGATGCGGGTTCGGGATTACACCCAGCAATGTCTGAGAGCACACACTTATGCTCATGAACATGTCCACGCGCACACAAGATGGGTCGGATCCCTTCGAGCACTGGCTGAGCGCGCTCGCGGAGATCGGCGAAGCCGTGGGTGGCGACGAGCCCGTCGCCGAGGTGCTCGGCCGCGTGGCCCGCACCGCGTGCACGCTGCTCGGTTACGACTTCTGCGCGGTCTTCCTCCCTGATGACGGCGGTCGGGCGCTCACGATCGAAGGCTCGTATGGCCTCTCCGCCGACTACATCGCCCAGGTCAACGCGAATCGTCCGATTCTGGTGGATGCCCGGGGCGACCACGAGGCGCCGACCAGCCTCGCCTACCGCAGCGGAGAGGTGGTCACTCTCGAGGACATCGAGCTGGTGCCGGATTTCACCTGGGGTGGCGTCGCCCAGGAGCAGGGCTACCGCGCGCTGATCTCGGTACCGCTGCGGCGGTCCGGGACCGTGGTCGGTGCCCTCAACGGCTACCGCGCCGCACCCCATCGCTTCGACCGCGCCGAAGTCACCCTGGTGACCACACTCGCCACGCAGGTCGCGATCGCGCTGGGCACGGCACAGCTGCGCGCGAAGGAACAGGCGACGATTCGTGAACTCCGTCGCGCCGAGGAGATCCACACGCTGCTGACAGCCACCGCTCTGCGCGGCGAAGGCGTGTCCGGCGTGGCCACCGCGTTGTCGGAGCTCCTCGACCGCGGCGTGCTGATCGAGGACCTCTACGACGAGCCACTCGCCGACGTGAACGGGTCGGCGCTCGATCCACGCGGTGATGACCACGTCGTCGCCGAGGTGAACCTCGACGGCGACACGGTGGCGCGAATCCACGTGGCCGCGGCTGATTTTGAGCTGTCCGGGCTCGACATGCGCGCCGTCGAGCACGCCACGGTCGTCACCGCGCTCGAGCTGTTGCGGGCACGCACCGCAGCCGAGGTCGAGCAGCGGATCCGAGGGTCGTTGGTCGCCGACCTGCTCGGCGCCGACGAGGCCGGCATACCGGCGTTGCTCGACCGCGCCCGGCGCCTGGGCTGGGATCTGTCCGGTGCCCAGAGCCTGATCGCACTGCGCCCGGCCGATGAACGCACTCTGGCGGCGGCAGACCGTTTCGTCACCGGTGTGACACCGCGCCCGTTGGTGGCTCTGCATCGCGGCGACCTCGTCTTGGTCTGGCCCGCCGGCGCGGAGGTTCCGGTCCAGACCGCCGGCAGGCTGCTCGAATTCCTGCGCTCGGCACGGATTCCCGAGACTCCGACCGCCGCGGTGTCACGTCAGGTCGCCGCGCGGGAACTGCCCGGCTGCTTCCGCACCGTCCGCGGCGCCCTCGATCTTGCCGGGGAGCGCGGCGCCCCGGCGGTGATCGACCTCGACGAACCGACCATCGACCACCTGTTGCTGCAACTCGACGACCCAGGCCGGCTGCGCGAGTTCGCGACCGCGGTGCTCGGTCGCGCGGCGGACTACGACCGCGCCCGGTCCACGGAGTTGTTGCGCACCGCCCGCGTGCTTCTCACACACGGCCTGGACAGACGTGCGGCAGCGCAGGCGCTGCATCTGCACCCGAACACCGTCGCCCAGCGAGTCCGCAGGCTGGAGGAACTGACCGGGCTGAGTCTGGCCCGGCCCGCCGATCTGCTGCAGCTCACCGCTGCCCTCACGGTCGCCCGGATCGCCTCGCTGGGCTAGCTGGAACCGGCAACGCTGGCCGCATCGATGGCCCGGTAGATGCGCTGTTCACTGACCGGCCGGGCGGTGCCGAGCTGCTGCGCCCACAGGCTCACCCGCAGCTCCTCGATCATGCGGGCGATGTCGCGCACATCGGCCGCCGCCGCGCGCGCGGGCGACAACGCCTGCCGCAGTGCGTCGTACTCAGCCTGCACCGCAGCGACGCGACCCATCCGCTCCCGGTCCGCGGCGGGAGCGGATGGCAGGCGCTCCAGCCGGCGACCGATGGCGGTCAGGTAGCGGGCCAGGTCCCCGAGTCGCGCGGCGCCGGTCGCCGCGACGAATCCCGGTGGCACCAGAGCGGCCAGCTGCGCGCGGATGTCGGCGACGGCGTCGGCCTGCATCGGCGTCGGCTTCGACGGCAGCACGACCTCGACCTCGCGCAGCGCCGAGAGCACCCGCTCCACCCGCCGCACCACATCGGCGGTGGTTTGCGCGAGGTTGGCGGTCAGCCGTTTTCGTGCAGCGGCGAATTCTTCTCTGGTCCACACCGGTACGGGCACGATGATCTGCGCGGCCGCTGCGGCACAGTCGTCGATCAGCGCCGACAGGGAGCCGTCCGGGTTGGCGCCCAGCATCAGCCGGGTGCGGGTGTCCAGGCCGCGCTCGACGTTCTTGGCCACCGACGGGCCGGCGAGCAGCAAGAGCCGCCGGCTGCCGTGCGGCATCGCGGCATCCTGTTCGGCCTTCGTGGCGAAGACCCGGATGTCCACCGCGGCGCCGGTATCCACCAGCGCGGGGTAACCACGCACCAGATGCCCTGAAGCACCTAGGTTCTCGACGACCCGCGGCAGTTCGGCGAGATCCTGCGGCCAGTCCCGCAGCCCGGTGCGCTCCAGCCCGGCGGCGACGGTGGCCGCGACGGCCTGGCGGGTGGGGGCGGCGAGCTCGCGGCGCAGTTCCGCGAGGTCCTTGCCGCGGGACACCACGGCGCCCTGGGCGTCCTCGACGGCGAACGTGACCCGCAGATGCGGCGGCACCTTTTCCAGGTCGAACGCGTCGATCGGCACGAGAATGCCGGTGCGGCGCCGCAATTCGCGCTGCACCGCATCGAGCAGCGGCCCGCTGTCGGGACCGATCGACGCGAGCAGCGCCTTGGCGGTGTCCGGCGCGGGGACGAAGTTGCGGCGCAGGTCCTTGGGCAGCGATTTGATCAGAGCTGTGAGCAATTCCTCGCGCAGCGCGGGTACCTGCCAGGCGAAGTCATCGCCGCCGAGCCGCGCGAGCACGTCGACCGGGACATGCACGGTGACGCCGTCGTCGGCTGCACCCGGCTCGTACCGGTAGGTCAACGGAAGCGACAGGTCCCCGGCCTGCCAGGCGTCGGGCTGCTCGGCGCCGGCCTCGTTGCGCAGCAGGTCATCCCGGGTCATGGTGAGCAGATCCGGCGTGCGGTGCCGCTGCTTGCGCCACCACCCGTCGAAGTGCCGCGCCGACACCACGTCGGCGGGCACGCGGGCGTCGTAGAACGCGAAGATCTCGTCGTCGCCGGCCAGCAGGTCGCGGCGGCGGGCACGGTCCTCCAGCGCGGCGAGCTCCTCACGCAGCCTGGCGTTGTCGCGGAAGAAGTGGTGCTTGGTCTGCCAGTCACCCTCGACCAGCGCGTGCCGGATGAACAGTTCGCGCGCAACCTCGGGATCGACCTGCGCATAGCCGACCCGGCGGCGCGCCACCAGCGGCAGGCCGTAGAGGGTGACCCGCTCGTAGGCCATCACCGCACCCCGCTCGGCGTCCCAGTGCGGCTCACTGTAGCTGCGCTGCACCAGATGTCCGGCCACCCGCTCGACCGCTTCCGGCTCGATACGCGCCGCGGTCCTGCCGAACAACCTGCTCGTCTCGACCAGGTCGGCGACCACGACCCAGCGCGGCGGGCGCTTGCTGAGCACCGAACCGGGGGCGAGCACGAACCGGGCGTTGCGGGCACCCTGGTAGGTGCGCCCGTCGGTGTCACGCATCCCGATGTGCGAGAGCAGGCCTGCGGTCAGCGCGGCGTGCACCCGCGCGGGGTCGGCAGGCTCGTCGCTGGCGTCACCCTCCCGGATGCCGATGTCACGGCAGATCCCGCGCAGCTGACCGACCAGGTCCTGCCATTCCCGGATCCGCAGGTAGTGCAGGAACTCGTCGCGGCACATCCGGCGAAAGGAGCTGCCGGAGCGTTCTTTTCGCTGATCGCTCAGGTAGCGCCACAGATTCAGGTACGAGATGAAATCCGAATGCTGATCGGCGAAACGGGCATGTTTCTGCCGGGCCGCCTCCTCCTTGTCGACGGGCCGCTCCCGCGGGTCCGGGATCGACAGCGCCGCGGCCAGCACCAGCATCTCGCGCACACAGCCCTCGGCGTCGGCCTGCAGGATCATCCGGCCCAGACGCGGGTCGACCGGGATCTGGGCCAGCCGGCGTCCGATGTCGGTGAGGTGGGCCTGCTGATCGAACGCGCCGAGTTCCTGCAGCAGTGCGACGCCGTCGCGGATACTGCGCGCGTCGGGCGGGTCGAGAAACCCGAAGCCCTCGACGTCGCCGAAGCCGAGCGCCGCCATCTGCAGGATCACCGCGGCCAGATTGGTGCGCAGGATCTCCGGATCGGTGTAGCGGGGCCGGGATTCGAAGTCCTCCTCGCTGTACAGCCGGATGCAGACCCCCGGCGCGGTGCGACCGGAGCGCCCGGCGCGCTGGGCCGCCGACGCCTGCGAGATCGGCTCGATGGGCAGCCGCTGCACCTTGGTCCGACGGCTGTACCGCGAGATCCGCGCGGTTCCGGGATCGACCACGTAGCGGATGCCTGGCACCGTCAACGATGTCTCGGCGACATTGGTGGCCAACACGATTCGCCGCGCGGTCCGGCCGGGTGCAAACACCTTCTGCTGCTCGGCCGTTGGTAGCCTTGCGTACAGCGGCAGCACCTCCGTGTGGCCCGGGTCGGTCACGGCCGGCAGAGCCTCTGCGGTGTCTCGGATCTCACGTTCACCGGACAGGAACACCAGCACGTCACCGGGCGGCTCGGCCTCCAGCTCGGCGACGGCGTCGATGATCGCCTCGGTCGGGTCGCGCAGCTCGGTGCGCACCACCTCGTGGTCGGGATCGTCGGGATCCTCGGAATCGTCCGCAGTGACCGGGACTTCCAGTGGCCGGTAACGGATCTCGACGGGATAGGTGCGTCCCGAGACCTCCACGATCGGCGCATTGCCGAAGAACTGCGCGAAGCGCTGCGGCTCGATCGTCGCAGAGGTCACGATCACCTTCAGGTCCGGCCGCCGGGGCAGCAACTGTCGAAGGTAGCCGAGCAGGAAGTCGATGTTGAGGCTGCGCTCGTGTGCTTCGTCGATGATCAGCGTGTCGTAGCGCAGCAGCCTGCGGTCCCGTTGCACCTCGGCGAGCAGGATCCCGTCGGTCATCAGTTTGACCAGGGTCCGGTCCGAGGCTTGGTCGGTGAACCGCACCGTGTAGCCGACCGCGTCCCCGAGCGGGGTGTCGAGTTCCTCGGCGATGCGGGCCGCGACCGTGCGCGCGGCGAGCCGGCGCGGCTGGGTGTGGCCGATGGTGCCGCGGATCCCGCGGCCGAGCTCGAGGCAGATCTTGGGCAGCTGGGTGGTCTTGCCGGAGCCGGTCTCGCCGGCGACGATCACCACCTGGTTGGCCGCGATCGCCGCGGCGATCTCGTCGCGACGCTCGCTGACGGGCAGATCCGGGTAGGTGATCTGCGGTACCGCGGCGAGCCGCGAGGCGACCAGGGCCTCCCCGGCGGTGAATTTCTCGGCGAGGCGCTGCAGTTGTTCGGCCGAGGGCTCGCGCAGCTGCCGCAGCCGCCGCTCCAGCCGCGCGGCGTCGCTGATCGTCAGACCGTCGAGGCGGGCACGCAGCGCACGCACGTCGAGTGGGGACGGATCGGGCACTCCGGCAACGATAGGCGTGCGGTCGTCATCCCGGCGCGCGGGTGCGCGCGACCAGCGCGGAAAACTCAGCGCGAAGCGGTGTCCGGCGCCCAGTAGGCCAGCATCTCGGCCAACGTCTCGAACGCGGCGGTGTTCACCCCGTAGGTCGCCTCGTAATGCACGCTGAGCGGGAACCCGAGCTCGGCCACACCGTCGATGACGCGCTTGTACAACTCGACCATCATCTTGCGCCGTCCGTCGGGGTCGGTCTCGGACAGCGTCCGGACGAACTCCTGCTCCTTCTCCACGGCCGCGTTGCCCGGGTCCTGGATCAACCAGTTGATCAGGCCGACCCGGCTCTCCACTTTCGGTACGAAACCGAACGACAGCAGGATCTCGGGCCGGTGGTCGGTGGATTCGGCGAACTCCTTGAGGAATCCGACGATCGCATCCGAGTAGAGCAGCTGGGTCATGCCGTAGGTGGCGCCCCGGTCGCACTTGAAGTTGAACCGGCCGTGCTCACCCTCGCGTGTCGGGATAAGGATGACCCCGCGGTTGTCGACCACCTCGTCGAAGATCGACAGCGCGTCGGTCGGGGCCACGCCGGTGCCCTCACCGTCGTTGAGGGTGCGGGGCACTCCCACGAACGCGATGCCTTCGAAACCGCTCTCCCCGAGCAACCTCAGCCGCTTCTGCAGCGCGGACTCGTCCATGAACGCGGTGACCTGGGTGCACAGCCCCTTGATGCCGGGCAGCTCGGGTCGGATCATGTTCCAGAAGTCGAGGACGTCGAGCTTCGGCTTCATCTCGATGGGACGGTCGCCGTCCTCCTCGATCATCCCGGGGATCATGACGTGCCGGATCCGGCCGGCCAGTCCGGCTTCGGCCGAGCAGCGCAACACCTTTTCGGCGTCCTCCATGGCCTGCTCGCGACCCCGGTCCACATTGGGCGGCACGAGCTCTAAAGCGATGGTGTTCAAGCTCACAGCGTTGCTCCACATCTACGACTGTTTCTTCCCCCGGCGGCCCACCGACGTCATCGTCGTGGCCTCGCGTTCCCCCGGCCGACCGGAAAAAATCACCATACCTGGGGCGGCACCGGCGGCCCCAGTGAGCTTTCATGGGTGTAGACCGCTTATGAACATGCTGCAGAGAAACCCCCGCACCCCATCCATCCTCGTCGCAGCGCTGACCCTCCTGGCGGTGCTGACCGCATGCACCGGCATGGAGCCCGCACCGGGCACCACGACGGCGACGACCCCCACCAGCTCCCGCTCCCCGTTCGAGCCGACGACGACCAGTCCGGCGCCGGATCGGACGGGTCCGCTGCTGGCCTACCGGGCCGGCGACGAGCTCGGGATCGTCGACGGCACGACGGTGGCGGCGACGGCGCCCGGCGCGTTCGCCCCGTCCAACGACCTGATCGCCACCGAGGACGACAGGTTCGTGTTCTCCCGCACCACCGACGGACAGGTGGTCACGCTGGAGGTGGCGACGGGCAAGGCGACCACGCGCGACGTCACGGTCGGTCCGTCGCTGGGCACCGCGGGTGCGAGCGTGATCGTGTGGTGGGAGCAGCCGAACAGGTTGATGCGGCTGGATCTCGCCGACCCGGCGTCCCAGCCGGAACTGCAACAGATTGTCGATCTGCCCCCGGTGGCCAGGGTACGGCCGGGTGAGCCGCGGCTGCTGGTGGCCCGGGGCGGCACCGCGATCGTCGCGCGGGTGGAGTCGCCGCCGTCCCGCTTCGGAGGTCCGGACACGTTGTACGCAGTCCGCGGTCCGGGTGCGCCTGCGCCGCTGGGGCAGGCCGACGCGAACAGCCCGGTCACGGTGGCCCGTCTGAGCCCGGACGGGGCGACGCTGGCGTATGCGCTGTACCGCACCACCGACAGCACCTGCGGCACCGCGGCGATCGTCACGTCCGACGCCGACGGCGAGCAGGTGACGTTAGACGTGGCCGGTCCCGCCGCCGACGCCGGCTCCCGGGTCAACAAGCTGTGGTGGCCGGCGAAGGGGGAACCGAAACTCAGCCTGACCACCTGGCAGTGCGGTCAGCCGCAGACCACGCCGCCGCTGGTGTGGCAGGTGACCGGGGACCATATCGCGCAGACCACGCCGCCGACCTCGGCGCTGCAGTCCGCCGAGGTCGCCCCCGGCCAACGCGCGCTGATCCTGCCGCCCAGCGGCGTGCCGGCCAATCCGGTCGGCACGCTGGCCTTGGAGGACAGCTCCCGCCGGTTCTCGATCAAGGACGGCGTCGACGCGATCGCCGTGATCGAGCCCTCTCCGTAGGCTGGATGAGGTGAGTATCGCGCTGCAGAACCGATTCGTCGGCGAGCTTCCGGAGCTGGCGGTGCAGTGGAAGGCCGAGGAAGCCCCCCAACCGCAGCTACTGGCGTTCAACGAGCCCCTGGCCGTCGACCTCGGCCTCGATCCGGAGTGGCTGCGCGGACCCGACGGACTCGGCCTGTTGGTGGGCACCCGCGTCCCGGAGGACGCGACACCGGCCGCCCAGGCCTACGCCGGTCACCAGTTCGGCGGATACCAACCGCGGCTGGGTGACGGGCGCGCGCTGCTGGTCGGCGAGCTCGTCGACACCGCCGGGCAGCTGCGCGACCTGCACCTGAAGGGTTCGGGCCGGACACCGTTCGCGCGGGGCGGTGACGGGTTGGCCGCGGTCGGGCCGATGCTGCGCGAGTACATCGTCAGCGAGGCGATGCACGCGCTGGGCATCCCGACGACACGCGCGCTGGCGGTGGTCGCGACCGGCCGGCCGGTGTACCGCGAGACCGCGCTGCCGGGCGCGGTCCTGGCACGGGTCGCCGCGAGCCACCTGAGGGTCGGCACGTTCCAGTACGCGGCGGCGGTCTCCACGCAGCCGGACCATGCGGATCTGCTGCGCCGTGTCGCCGACCACGCCATCGCGCGGCACCACCCCGCGGCGGCCGACGCGCAACAGCCCTACCTCGCCCTGCTGGAAGCGGTCAGCGCGGTGCAGGCGCGGCTGGTGGCGCAGTGGATGCTGGTCGGATTCATTCACGGCGTGATGAACACCGACAACATGACGATCTCGGGCGAGACCATCGATTACGGACCGTGCGCGTTCATGGAGGCGTTCGACCCGGCGACGGTGCACAGCTCCATCGACAGCTGGGGTCGCTACGCGTACGGCAACCAGCCGTCGATCGCTCTGTGGAACCTCGCGCGGTTCGCCGAGGCGCTGCTGCCGCTGCTCGACGACGACACCGGCACGGCGATCGCGAAGGCCGAGGCGTCGCTGGGCGGATTCCAGGAGCTTTACGAGACAGCGTGGACCGACGGCATGCGGGCCAAGCTCGGGCTGCCCGAGGCCTCAGCCGAAGCGGTACCGGCGCTGGCGCGGGATCTGCTGACTCAGATGCAGCAGAGCCAGGTGGACCACACATCGTTCTACCGCCGGTTGGCGACGGCGGCCCGCGGAGACGCCGAGCCGGTGCGCGGGGAGTTCGTCGATCTCGCCGCGTTCGACGAATGGCTGGCGCGCTGGCGGGCGTTGGGGCCGGATCCCGAGGCGATGGACCGAGTCAATCCGGTGTACATCCCTCGCAACCATCTGGTCGAGGAGGCCTTGACGGCGGCCACCGGCGGCGACCTGCAACCGTTGCACGGGCTGCTCTTGGCCATCAGCGCACCGTTCGACGAGCGTCCCGGCTTGCAGCGCTACGCCGAGCCCGGCGAAAAGGAGTTCAGCTCCTCGTTCCGAACTTTCTGTGGAACGTGAATGCCCCGCGTAGCGTGCCTGCCATGAGCGCCAAGAGGGTCCGCCTCGGACTAGAGGACTTGCTGTTCATCTACGGCGAAACCTCGAGTTCGAAGATGCACGTCGGCGGTCTCCTGCCGTTTACTCCACCCGCCGATGCGCCGCGCGACTACCTGCGCCAGGTGATCCACGACGCCCGCCGGCTGGACGTAATGCCGCCGTGGAACCGCAAGCTGGCCAATCCGCGACTTCAGTTCAGCCCGCTGCACAGCTGGGTCGTCGACGAGGACTTCGACTTCGACTACCACGTGCGGCGCTCGGCGCTGGCCAGCCCGGGTGACGAACGCGAGCTCGGCATCCTGGTGTCCCGGCTGCACAGCAACCATCTCGACCTGACCAGACCGCCGTGGGAGCTGCATGTCATCGAGGGCCTGGAAGGTGGCCGGTTCGCGCTGTACATGAAGATCCACCACGCGCTCGTCGACGGTTACACCGCGATGCGGATGCTGGAACGCAGCCTGTCCACCGACCCGCAGACGCGGGACGCCCGGATGTTCTTCAATGTGCCCACCCCGTCGAGGAGCAGGCAGGGCGGCGACGGAGCCGGTTCCCCGAATCCGTTGACGGCCGCGCTGCGAACGCTCTCCGGGGTCGGTTCGACGGTGACGAACGGAGTGAGCTCGGCGGTCGATCTGGCGTCGGCGCTGGTGAACACGCAGTTGCGGCGTGACGGCGACTACCGGCACATCTCGGGGTCGGCGTCGGCGCCGCACAGCATCCTCAACGCGAGGATCAGCCGCAACCGGAGGTTCGCCACCCAGCAGTACGACTTCGACCGGCTCAAGAAACTGAGCGCTCTTTACGGGGCGACGATCAACGACGTCGCTCTCACCATCATCGGCGGCGGGCTGCGCAAGTTCCTGTCCGAGCTCGACGAGCTGCCGGACAGGTCGCTGATCGCGTTTCTACCCGTGAACGTGCGGCCCAAGGGCGATGAAGGCGGCGGCAACGCGGTGGGCGCGATGCTCGCCCCCATGGGCACCGACATCGAGGACCCGGTCGAGCGGCTGTCGACGATCACGACGGCCACGCGGGCGGCCAAGACGCAGCTGCAGTCGATGTCGCCGGCCGCGATCATCGCCTACAGCGCAGCGCTGCTGGCCCCGGCCGGCGGACAGATCGCCGGTGCGCTGACCGGGGTGAGACCGCCGTGGCCGTACACGTTCAATCTTTGCGTGTCCAATGTCCCCGGACCGCGGGAGCGCTTGTACTACAACGGTTCCCGGCTGGAAGCCACCTACCCGGTGTCGATTCCGATTCACGGAATGGCGTTGAACATCACGCTGCAGAGCTACGCCGACACGGTGAACCTCGGGTTCGTCGGCTGCCGCGACCGCCTGCCGCGGTTGCAACGGCTGGCCGTGTTCACCGGCGAGGCCCTCACCGAACTGGAAGCCGCCTCGGAAGGCTAAGTCCTGCGGCCTATCTCGTGGGCCGCCGCTGCACCCTGCCTCTTGAAAACCAGCACGCCGTCTCAGAAGGGTGGGGGGTCGTTGCCGTAATCGGGTGGCGGGTGCGGCTGTTGGGGTTGTTGCTCGATGAGTCGTTGGGCGGCGTTGTGTTCACGCTCGGCCTTGATGCGGGCAGCCCTGTCCGCGGCGCGGGTGCGTTGGCGTTTGGGCATCTGGACCTCGCGGCCCGACCCGGGT